>NZ_NFHK01000029.1:0-31665 GCF_002161315.1 Faecalibacterium sp. An77 | reverse complement strand
TCTCGTGTTCCTGAATGTGGCTGTATTTTCTGGGCATAGCAAAGACCTCCTGTAGTAGTTTTATTCTACCACAGGAGGCCTTCTTTTTTCACTGTCTACTTTTACTGGAGCAGTTCAGACGGCGGGCTTTTTGTTGTTTTTGGCGCTGTGGAAACGACGGGGACTTATTCGCCCTGGCAGGTGCTCTCGGCGTCGGTGAGGAGGGCGCGCTGGCGGATTTTCTCCAGGGTGACCTCGCTGAGGATGTGTTCCGCCTTGCAGGCGTCCTCAGCGGCGGTCTTTTCGTCCACTCCCAGCTGCATAAAGAAGTGGGTCAGCAGACGGTGACGGCTGTAGATCCGCTCTGCGATTTCCTTGCCCGGCGGCAGCAGGGTCAGATTGCCCTCGCCGTCCACCGCGATGTAGCCGTTTTCGCGCAGCTTTTTCATGGCGATGCTGACGCTGGCCTTGGTGAAGCCCAGCTCATTGACAACGTCGATGGAGCGCACCTTGCCCTGACGCTCGGTCAGCATCAGGATGGTTTCCAGGTAATCTTCTGCGGACTGGTGGATGGTCATGATTGGTTCTGCCTCCTGTTTTCTGCCCGGCGGGCAGGTGATGATGGGATTATGATAAGAGTACCACAACCGGCGTCGTAACGCAAGGTCAGGGGGCCGGTTTCAGGCCGTTACAGGCTGGCCAGATAGGCGGCGGGGCCGGCCTGGTACAGGTCGCCTCCCACGCTGTCCAGAATGACGGTCAGAGGCATATCCTGGACGGTGAGCCGGCGGACCGCCTCACAGCCCAGATCGGGCCAGGCGATGACCTCCAGCGATTCCACGCTCTTGGCCATCAGGGCGCCGGCTCCGCCCAGGGCGGCCAGATAGACGGCGCCGTTGCGCTGGACTGCGGCCTTGACGGCGTCGCTGCGCTTGCCCTTGCCGATCATGATCTTGTTGCCCAGGTCCAGCAGACGGGGGGACATGGCGTCCATGCGGCCCGAGGTGGTGGGGCCCGCCGAGCCGATGACCTGACCGGGCCGCTCGGGGGTGGGGCCGACGTAGTAGATGGCGCTGCCCTCAATGGGGAAGGGCAGGGCCTCGCCGGCGTCCAGAGCCTCCATCATCCGCTTGTGGGCCTGGTCGCGGGCGGTGTACACCACCCCCGACAGCAGCACGGTGTCCCCGGCCCGCAGGGGGGCCAGGTCTTCCGCTGTGCAGGGGGCTGTCAGTTTGTATTCCATAGGGGTTCGACTCCTTGCTTGTAAACAGGTGAATGGCTGGGCCGGCGGCTCACAGCCGGGCGGTGGCCCGGCGGGTAACGTGACAGGAGACGTTCACCGCCACCGGCAGGCCGGCCACATGGGTGGCCATCTGCTCGATGGCCAGGCCCAGACAGGTGGTGCGGCCGCCGAAGCCCTGGGGCCCGATGCCCAGCGCGTTGATTTCCTCCAGCAGGGCTTTTTCCAGGCCGGCGTAGTAGGGGTCGGGATTGGGGACGTCCAGGGGACGCAGCAGGGCTTTCTTGGCCAGATAGGCCACCTTGTCAAAGCTGCCGCCCACGCCCACGCCCAGAATCACCGGCGGGCAAGGATTGGAGCCGGCCTGGCGGACGGTGTCCACCACAAACTGCTTGAATCCCTCCACGCCGTCGGCGGGCTTGAGCATCCCGATGCGGCTCATGTTCTCGCTGCCGAAGCCCTTGGGGGCCACGGTGATGGTGCAGCCCTCGCCGTTGACCAGATGGACGGTGATGGCGGCGGGGGTGTTGTCGCCGGTGTTGCCCCGGCGGAGGGGATCGGCGGCAATGCTCTTGCGCAGGTATCCGTCGGTGTAGCCCCGGCGGACGCCCTCGTGGATGGCGGCCTCAAAGTCCCCCTCGATGTGGACGTCGGTGCCCAGCTCCACAAAGACACAGGCCATGCCGGTGTCCTGGCAGATGGGCAGGCCGGCCTCGCCGGCGGCGGTCAGGTTGTCGCACAACAGGCCCAGGGTGGTCTGGGCCAGAGGCCAGGGCTCGGAGGCCCGGGCCGCCTGCAGAGCGGCTTCCACGTCGGCGGGCAGATGGGTGTTGGCCTCAATGCACAGGGCCGCCACCGCCTCGGTGATCCGCTGGGCGGGGATGGTTCTCATGGCGTTCCCTCCTTACAGCCGGGCCACGCCGGTCTCCCGGGCAGCCTGGGCCACGGCGTTGGCCACACTCTCGGCCACGCGGGGGTCAAAGGCGTTGGGGATGATGTACTCGTCGCTGCGCTCGGCGTCGGTGATCAGGTCGGCGATGGCGTAGGCGGCGGCCAGCTTCATGGAATCGTTGATGTCCCGGGCCCGCACCGACAGGGCGCCCTTGAACAGGCCAGGGAAGCACAGGACGTTGTTGACCTGGTTGGGGAAGTCGCTGCGGCCGGTGGCAATCACCCGCACGCCGCCGGCCTTGGCCTCGTCGGGCATGATCTCGGGGGTGGGGTTGGCCATGGCAAAGACGATGGCGTCCTTGGCCATGTGGCGGCACATCTCGGTGGTCAGGCAGCCGGGCTTGGACACGCCGATGAACACGTCGGCCCCTTCAATGGCCTCGGCCAGGCCGCCCTTGATCTGGCGGGGGTTGGTGACTTCGCCCAGCCAGTTCTTGTGGGCCTCGGCGCTGTTGCAGCCCTTGTACAGGGTGCCGAACTGGTCCACGGCGATGATGTCCTTGGCGCCGGCGGTCATCAGCATCTTGATGATGGCGGTGCCGGCAGCGCCGGGGCCGTTCAGGACGATGTGGGCGTCCTCCATCTTCTTGCCCACCACCCGCAGGGCGTTGATGAGGGCGGCGGTCACCACAATGGCGGTGCCGTGCTGGTCATCGTGAAAGACCGGGATGTCCAGCTCCTTCTCCAGCACCTGCTCGATCTCAAAGCACTCGGGGCTCTTGATGTCCTCCAGGTTGATGCCGCCGAAGGTGGGGGCGATGGCCTTGCAGGCCGCGATGACGCTGGCGGCGTCGGGGGCGTTGATGCAGACGGGGAAGGCGTCCACCCCGCCGAACTGCTTGAACAGGACCGCTTTGCCCTCCATCACCGGCAGGGCGGCTTCGGGGCCGATGTCACCCAGGCCCAGCACGGCGGTGCCGTTGGAGACCACCGCCACCATGTTGTTCTTAAAGGTGTAGCGGTAGACGTCCTCGGGGTTGGCGGCAATCTTGCGGCAGGGCTCGGCCACGCCGGGGGTGTAGGCGGTGGACAGATCGTCCCGGGTCTTGACCTCCACCTTGCTGACAATGCCCACCTTGCCGTGGTGGGTCTCGTGCATTTCGAGAGCTGCTTTATTGTAATCCATAGAATCCTCCTCCATATGGCTGACGTTTTTTCTATTGTAGCACAAAGGGGGCGGGCTTTTCCAGCCGCAGAGACCGCCATGGGGAAAGTTTATGGGAATTTTGTAAAAGAACTTTCTTTTTTTACAATTGTCCGCTATACTGAAGTACATCCTGCCCGGCCCGGGCAGATCTTTTGCACCCAATACAACCGGCGCGGCGGCCCGCTGCGCCCCTGTCATCAGGAGGTTTTTCACTTGAAGCATCTTCGTTCTGCTGCGGCGCTGGCCGCTGCGCTGGCGCTGGCGATTTCGGCGGCCGGCTGCGGCGCGTCCTCCTCGGAGGCCACCAGCTCGGTGCTGGGCCCCGCCGCCAATTACGACTATCAGAACTTTACCTACAGCCAGGGCCTCGACGCCAACGGCCATTGGGAGGGGGTCACCGCCCTGGACTATGTGACCCTGCCCGAGGACTTTGCCTCCGTCTCCCTGCGCAAGTCCGACGTGGAGCCCTCGGAGGAGGATCTCCAGGCCCAGTGGGACAGCCTGCTGGACAGCTACCGCATCAATCAGCCGGTCACCGGCCGGGCAGCTGAGGAGGGGGACATCGCCAACATCGACTACAGCGGTACGGTGGACGGCGTGGTCTTTACCGGCGGCACCGCCGAGGGCTATGACCTGACCCTGGGCAGCGGCACCTTTATCGCCGGCTTTGAGGATCAGATCATCGGCCACAACGTGGGGGACAACTTCGATGTGACCGTCACCTTCCCCGACGACTACGGCGACTCCACCGACGAGGCCGGCAACACCATCACCCTCTCGGGCAAGGAAGCCGTCTTCAACGTCACCCTGAACAGCCTGTCGGTCAGCGTTCTGCCCGAGGCCACCGACGCCTGGGTGGAGGAGAACTTCGGCGAGCTGAACGACCTGCACACCGTGGACCAGGTGGACCAGTACTTCTACGATGCCCTGTACCGGTCCAACCTGACCAACGCCATTGTGGACTACCTGACCGAGGAGTCCAAGGTGTCCAGCATTCCCGACGTGGTGCTGAACTACCAGGTGAACAGCCAGCTGAGTTAATACAACAACTACGCATCCATGTTCGGCTACAGCACCCTGGATGAGTTCCTGTCCGGCTTCCTGGGCTACGACAGCGCCGACGCCCTGCTGGCCGACACCGAGCAGGATATCCTGACCTCCTGCAACCAGCTGCTGATCTTCCAGGCGGTGGCCGAGAGCCTGAATCTGGCCCCCACCGACGCCGATCTGGAGACCTACGCCAGCTACACCGAGACCATGGGCGAGGGCTATGTCCATCTGCTGGCCCTCCAGGACCGGGTCCTGGCAACCCTGCGGGAAGGCGCTCAGGTGGCCTGATCCCAACCAAAACAGCATCGAACAAAAGAGCGCCCTTCCGGCTTGGAAGGGCGCTTTTGTTGTAAAGATTATTCTCGGTAGTCTTTTTCCAGGGAGAAGCCCCGGCCCCGGACCTCGGTGACCTCGCTGACCACCATAAAGCAGGCGGGGTCGATGGCCCGGACCAGCTTTTCCAGCCGGGGAAGCTGGCGGTTGGAGATGACGGTCAGCAGCAGCTGGCCGGGCTGGCGGAGATAGCCGCCCTCGGCGGACAGAAGGGTGACGCCCCGGTCCAGCTCCGAGAGGATCACCGAACGGATTTCGTCGGTGTGGGCGCTGATGATCTTGACCTCGGTGCGGTGCTCGCCTATCATGATGACCTTATCCAGAACGGTGGAGTAGACAAACACCAGCACGATGCCGTAGAGCACCTGTTCCTTGGGGCTGGAGACGGCCTGGGCCATCAGGATGGTGAGGTCAAAGACGGTCATGCTGACCGCCACCGGGATGCGGAAATACTTCTGGAGAACCAGCGGGGGAATGTCCATGCCGCCGGTGGAACCGCCGGTGCGGATGACGATGCCCAGAGAAATGCCGATGCCCAGCCCGGCGAAGATGGTGCACAGCAGCAGGTCGTCGGTGAGGACGTAATCCTGGAACAGTCCCTCCCAGATGGCCAGGGTGAGGGGGGACAGAAAGGTGCTGGCCAGGGTGGAGATGGCGAACCGGCGGCCCAGCAGGACCCAGCCCACCACCAGCATCAGGACGTTGACAAAGAGAAGCACTCCCGACACCGGCAGGCCGCTGACGCGGTTGGCGGCCAGGGCGATGCCGGTGGCGCCGCCAGTAATCAGGCCGGAGGGAATCAGGAACAGGACCACGGTGAGGGAGTAAAGGGCGTTGCCGGCCACCAGGGCCAGGGCGGTCCGCAGAATGCAGAGCGTTTCGCTGCGGTGATTCATGGCAGACACCTCCTTGATGCAGTATGCCACGCAAACGGAAAGAAATCAAAGCCCGGAGAAGGCCCGCACAAAAGTATGATATGGGCCTTGGGTCCGGACCTATCCGGGAAAAAGGGGTTTCCCCGGAACAAGGCAAAAAAGAAAAGCCCCGCGTCCACCGAAACCAGCAGACACGGGACAATTTTATTCTATCAAAAAGGCCCAGAGAGGTCAAGTGAAATCCCTGTGCATCAGATCTTCAGATCCTGCTCCCCCAGCACGTCGGAGGTGGGGGTGTCAAAGACCGGGATGTTGGCGTAGGGATCGGCGGCATCGTCGGCGGGCAGGGACTTCATATACTCGTCCATGGCGACGGCCACGTCCTTGGCCATGGCCACAGCCTCCACCACGGTGCGGGCGCCCTTGACGGCGTCGCCGCCGGCAAAGACGCCGGGACGGGTGGTGCGGCCGCTGGGATCCACCGTCAGCAGGCCCTTCTGGTTGGTGTCGATGCCGGTGGTGGTCTGAATCAGGCTGCTCTCAGAGCCCTGGCTCACCGAGATGATGACGCCGGTGTGGGCGTAGAATTTCTCGCTGCCCTCCACCTGGGTGAAACGGCCGTCCTCGCCCTTGACGGTGTCGCGGCAGATCAGGCCGTCGTCCCGGATCTCCACCGGGGCCTTGCAGAACCGGAAGCCCACGCCCTCCAGCTTGGCGTAGCTGACCTCATAGGCCGAGGCGCTGATGCAGCTCTCGTCCCGGCGGGCGTAGCAGGTGACGTGGCGGGCGCCGTTGCGGATGGCGGTGCGGGCGCAGTCCATGGCCGAGTTGCCCACGCCGATGACCGCCACATTGTCCCCCAGCCGGAAGGCCTTGCTGTTGGCCAGGTAGTCGATGCCGAAGGCCACATTGCCCAGGCTCTCGCCCTTGATGTGCATGGCGTTGGCCTTCCACAGGCCGGCGCCGATGAAAATGCTCTTGTAGCCGTCCCGGAACAGGTCGTCGATGGTGAGGGTGCGGCCGATTTCGGTGTTGGTGCGGACCTTGATGCCCTTCAGCTCCAGGTGACGGTACTGGAAGTCGTCCAGGACGCTGTCGGGCAGGCGGTAGTTGGGGATGCCGTACCGCATGACGCCGCCGATCTTGTCCCGGGCCTCAAAGATGGTGATGTCGTAACCCCACCGGGCCAGCAGCACCGCAATGGTCAGGCCGGCCGGGCCGGAACCAATGATGGCGGCCCGCATGCCGTTCTTGGGGGCGGGGCCGGCCACCATCTTGTTGGCGTAGGTGGTGGAAATGTAGTTCTCAATCACCGAGAAGTGTACCGGGTCGTGGGAGGGCATCCGGTTGCGGATGCAATGGCCCTCGCACTGCTTTTCGTGGTCGCAGACCAGGCTGCAGACGGTGGTCAGGGGGTTGTTTTCAAACAGCATCCGGCCCGCCTTGTCCATCTCGCCGGCCTTCAGCAGGCGGATGACTTCGGGAATGTTGGTGCTGATGGGGCAGCCCTGCTGGCACATGGGCTTTTTGCACCCCAGGCAGCGGTTGGCTTCGTCCAGAACGTGTAACGCCATAGATGATATCCTCCTTGTGTCCGATTGGTACGCTTCTCTGAAATGTTGTATCCAACAACAGATTACTATAATAATACACCCTTTGGCCACGGCTGTACAATGACGGATTCACTGATTTTCAGCAGGATTTTTTGGCTTTTTCGCCGGAAGTGCCAACGCCGGCGGGGCCAGGCTTCAAGAAAAGCCCCCGGCGGCGGGCCGGGGGCGGAAAAAACGATCAGTTGAACTTGACGATCTTGCGGGCGAGACGGTAGCCGAAGATGGTGACCTTGTCGCCGCCGGGGATTTTCAGGTTGGTGGCGCCGCCCAGGGACAGCTTGACCCGGCGGTAAACCCGGGGGCTCACATGGGCCCGCAGGTAGGCCCACAGATCGGCCTTCTTGACCTTGGCCTCGGGGCTGCCGTCCAGAATCAGGAAGATGTCGCTGATGGCCATCATGGTGGACAGATACTGGCTCATGTAGCTGCGCAGGCGGTGCTGCTCGGGGGGCAGGGCGTCCAGATCCTGGCAGTCGATCATGTACCGGGTCACCCGCAGCTGCTGGTCCACCCGTTTGACCATGACGCTCTCGTTGACGCTCTGGTCGGCCCGGCCGATGAAGTAGCGGTACAGGTCCAGATCCATGTAATACATGCTCTTGACGTAGGGCAGGGGCTGGTAGACAAAGATGTTGTCCACATAGAAGGTGTGCTTGGGCAGCACCATGCCGCAGCGGCGGAGCACCTCGGTGCGGTAGATGACCGAGTGCATCAGGATGTTCTGGTCGGGGCGGAAGTGGCCCACGTGCATCCAGGAGAACAGACGGTTCTGGGGGAACACGTTGGTGTAGCGGACGGTGTGGCTGGTGCCGTCCTCCACGTGCTCATAGACGTAGTTGCAGAACATCAGGTCGGGGGCGGCGCCGCGGTGGAGCAGGAGGCGGAGCCGGTTCAGCACCTTTTCCAGGGCCTCGGTGTCCAGCCAGTCGTCGCTGTCCACTACCTTATAATAAATGCCGGTGGCATTGCGGATGCCCTGGTTGACGCCCTCGCCGTGGCCGCCGTTCTCCTGGTGGATGGCCCGGACGATGGTGGGGTATTTGGCGGCGTATTCGTCGCAGATGGCGGGGGTTTCGTCCTTGGTGGAACCGTCGTCCACCAGGATGATTTCGGCGTCCTCCCCGGCGGTGAGCAGGGTATCGACACAGTGACGCATATAGGCCGCGGAGTTGTAACAGGGCACGGCAAAGGTGATGAGTTTTTGATCCATAATTGTTTAACCTCGTTTTGGATGGATAGACGTTGGCGGGACAGCCGCAGATCCCGGTCAGATGCGAGATAACCTTCCGCACCGG
Source organism: Faecalibacterium sp. An77 (assembly GCF_002161315.1). NCBI lineage: Bacteria > Bacillati > Bacillota > Clostridia > Eubacteriales > Oscillospiraceae > Faecalibacterium > Faecalibacterium sp. An77. The sequence goes on along the minus strand of NZ_NFHK01000029.1, from coordinate 23,182 downwards.
GGCGGATGGGAATGGCGCCCAGGGGGCATAGTTCCGTCCAGTGTCCGCGTTACAACTATTATACCATGTCATGAGGCAAAAATCTATCCGCCCCAAAGGCCTCAAAAACCCAAAAATGCTGGAAAATCCGCTAAAAACTCGTGAAAACAAGTCATAAAATGCGGACCGCTGGCCCCAAAACAAAAAATGTGGTATACTGCATACCGATCGACCGAAGGGAGGGCCATCATGGAGGATCAGTACAGCGTTTTAAAACGGGTGTTCGGCTATGACCGTTTCCGCCCGGGACAGGAGGAGATCGTGGAGGCGATTCTGTCGGGGCGGGATGTGCTGGCGGTGATGCCCACCGGCGCAGGCAAGTCCATCTGTTACCAGGTGCCGGCCCTGATGATGCCGGGGATCACCCTGGTGGTCAGCCCCCTCATCAGCCTGATGCAGGACCAGGTCCGGGCGCTGGTGGCGGCAGGCGTGCCGGCGGCCTACCTGAACAACAGCCTCAACGACAACCAGAAGGCCCTGATGCTCCGCCGCGCCCAGGAGGGCCGGTACAAAATCATTTATGTGGCGCCCGAACGGCTCCAGATGCCGGGATTTCTGCGGTTTGCCGAGGAACAGCCCATCAGCATGGTGACGGTGGACGAAGCCCACTGCATCAGCCAGTGGGGCCATGATTTCCGGCCCAGCTACCTGCAGATTCAGGATTTCGTCCGCCAGCTGCCCACCCGTCCGGTGGTCAGCGCCTTTACCGCCACAGCCACCGTCCGGGTTAAGGAGGACATCGAGGACAAGCTGGATCTGGAGCGGCCCTTCCGCCTGACCACCGGCTTTGACCGGCCCAACCTGCGGTTTGAGACCATGCGGGTGATCTCGGGGGAAAAGCCCCACGCCCTGGTGAAGTTCCTGCTGGAGGAGGGAGACGCCCCCGGCATCATCTATTGCAGCACCATCCGCCAGGTGGGTGAAGTGACCAACCTGGTGTCTCAGGTGGGAATTGCGGCGGCGCCCTACCACGGCAGAATGTCCCCGGAGGAGCGCAAGAAAAACCAGGAGGACTTCCTCTATGACCGCATCCAGGTGATGGTGGCCACCAACGCCTTCGGTATGGGCATCGATAAGCCCAATGTCCGCTTTGTCCTCCATTACAACATGCCCAAGGACATCGAGAGCTACTATCAGGAGGCGGGCCGCGCCGGCCGGGACGGGGAACCGGCCCGCTGCGTTTTGTTCTACGCCCCCAGCGACGTGCGGATTGCCCAGTACCTCATTGACCGGGAGGAGCAATCCGGCGACCAGCCCGACGAGGTGCGCCAGGCCGTGGCCGAACAGGCCCGGGAACGGCTCAAGTACATGACGTTTTACGCCACCACCCGGCGGTGCCTGCGGGCGGATCTGCTCCGCTATTTTGGAGAAAAGAGCCCCATGACCTGCAACAACTGTTCCAACTGCCTGGCCGTCAAGGTGCCTGTGCCCCAGCGCCGCGCGCCCGACCCCAACGACCCCACAACCGATCCCAACCGCCGCAAGGCCAGCCGGGAGGCCGCCCGCCTCACCCTCAGCACCCAGGACGAAGAACTGCTGGCCGCCCTCTATGCCCTGCGCAAGGAGCTGGCCCGCAAGGAAAAACTGCCGGCCTTCATGGTTTTCTCCGACGCCACCCTGCGGGATATCTGCACCCGCCGTCCCACCACCAAGGAAGACCTGCTTCAAATCAGCGGCATCGGCGAAACGAAGGCCGCCCGGTATGGCCCTGCATTTTTGACCCTGGTCAAACGGCATGCCAAGTAAATGATAAAAATATTTTTATTATTTTAATTTCCTCCAACCCTGCGGGTTCACCTCTTGTGCTTAGCCAGTTTTCTCTGCGAGTCAGAAAATCAGGTTTTGAGGTGGTTTGCATCGTACCGGAGCGCAGCTCCGAACGCCGGGAGCGAGCCGGAGCGTAACGGCTCCGCGGAACCGTCGGAGACCCAGAAAGTTGATGGTACCCAGTAAAGCTTTTTGCCAAGCTTTTTCTCGAAAAAGCGGGGAGCACTTGTAAGTTACGTTAAAATGAGGTAAAATAAAGCGATCTGAACGGATGCTGCCAAACGCGCAGCGATAGATTGGAAGGGAGGGGCCGAAAGGCTTTCAAAACACATGATCTTAGCCATCGATATAGGCAACACCACCGTCGCCCTGGGCGGCATCAAGGACGGACGTGTATGCTTTGTGGCCCATATGGATACGGTGCGCACCCGTACCGCAGCCGAGTACCGTGCTGAAATGGATCGGATTTTTTCGCGGCGGCGCAACCCCGAACGCAAAGTGTGGTTCGAGGGGGCTGTGCTGACCAGCGTTGTGCCTCAGCTCACAGGAGCTCTGGCGGTGTGCGCACGGCACTATACCGGCAAGGACCCGGTGATTGTGGGTCCCGATATCCGCACCGGCCTGACCATTGGGGTTCCTGATCCCTCCGCTGTGGGCAAGGACCGGATTGCAGACGCCGCCTATGCGGCGGCCAATTACCCTCTGCCGGTGATTACGGTGGACCTGGGCACCGCCACGACCTTTAATGTGGTGGATGAAAACCGGGTGTTCCGGGGCGGGGTGATCTGCCCCGGCCTGTCCACCGGCCTGCGGGCGCTGGGAGACCGGTGCGCCCAGCTGCCCCAGATTCATCTGGCGCGGCCCCGCCACGCCATCGGCACCACTACTCAGGAATGTATGCTCTCGGGCTCGGTGATGGGCACCGCCGTCCTTCTGGACGGAATGACGGCCCGGATCGAAGAGGAGCTGGGCTGCTCCGCCACCCTGGTGCTGACCGGCGGCCTGGCCAAATATGTGGCCCCCCTGTGCCGGCATCCCCTGACCTATGACCCCGAACTGATGCTGAAGGGTCTGGCTTTGCTGTATGAGATGAACAGCCGTCCGGCCCGCCGGGGCGACAGCCGCCGCCTGCATCCCTCGCGCCGGGAAGACCAGCCCCGGGGCGGGCGGCAGATGAAAAGGAGGACGGCAGGATGAAACTGGGCATTGTAGGCAGCGGAAAAATCGTCCAGGAGTTTCTGCCCTGGCTGGCACAGTCGCCGGTGGTGGAGGTGGCTGCCCTGTGCAGCACCCAGCGCAGCGCGGCCCAGGCCAAGGCCCTCTGTGAACAATATGGAGTCCCCCTTCATACCACCGACTATGAGGAACTGCTGAAGGCGGTGGATACCGTCTATGTGGCGCTGCCCAATCTGCTCCACACCGCCTATACCAGGGCGGCGCTGGAGGCGGGCCGGAACGTCATTGTGGAAAAGCCGCTGGCGCCCTGCGCCGCGGAGGCGGTCCAGCTGGCCGACCTGGCCCGCAAAAAGGGCCTGTTCCTCTTTGAGGCAGTCACCACCCTGTACATGGAAAATTACCACAAACTGCGTCAGCTGCTGCCCCGGGTGGGCCCGGTGAAGCTGGTGCAGTGCAATTTCAGCCAGTATTCCAGCCGGTACGACGCCTTCTGCGCCGGCCAGGTGGCCCCCGTCTTTGACCCCAACCAGGCGGGCGGCGCGTTGATGGATCTGGCCGTCTACAACATCAGCTATCTGGTGGGCCTGTTCGGAGAGCCCCAGCAGGTCCATTATACCGCCAATGTGGAGCGCGGCATCGATACCAGCGGCATCCTGACCATGGATTACCGCTCCTTCAAGGCGGTGAGCATCGCCGCCAAGGACTGCGCGGCCCCGCCCCGGTATGTGATCCAGGGCACCCGCGGCTATCTGCTCCAAAAGAGTACCGCCAATTTCTGCGGCCCTCTCACCCTCCATCTCAACGATGGAAAAGAGGAACACTTCTCCCTCAACGGCAAGCGCCCCCGCTGTGCGGCGGAATTTGAGGCGTTTGCCCGGGCCATTGACGCCGGCGACCAGGAAATGTGCAGCGGCATGCTGGACACCTCCCTGGCGGTGAGCCGGGTTTTGACGGTGGCCCGGAAGGATGCGGGGATTCGGTTCCCCTGCGACAGGTAAACGCCTCTCGGCATTTTGTACCGGCACTCCAACCCAAGGCCGGACGAATCATGCAGCCGCCGCCCGGCGGTCGGGCCGCGGCAGAGAGGATGGAATAGAAAAAGGCGGTGGGAAGGTCCGACTGTGGGGCCGGACGAAAAAGCTTTGGTTCGCAAACACAAAAACAATAGTTTTGCGCTGTATCCGTTTTTGAGGGCGGAACGGCAGCAGGAGGAATGACATTATGAATCGCAATCATACCAATCTTCAGGCATTGACCCGGCTGGCCCTGTTGGTGGCCATCGAACTGGTGATGAAGGCCATCGGCCTGGGCAGCGTGCCGGTGGGCCCGCTGTACATGAGCTTTTTGACCCTGCCCATTGCGGTGGGCGCCATCACCATGGGTCCTCTGGCCGGTCTGATTCTGGGCGCCGTGTTCGGTGCGGTCAGCTTCTATGACGCCATCACCGGCGGCTCCGCCATGACCAGCGCCCTGTTCCAGGTCAGCCCGCTGCACACCTTCATCCTGTGCGTGGGCATGCGTCTGCTGATGGGCCTGTGCGTGGGCCTGATCTATGAGGCCCTGCGCCGCCTGGACAAGAAGGGGAACTGGAGCTGCATCGTCAGCGCCATGTGCGCCCCGCTGCTCAACACCGTTTTCTTCATGGGCTACATCGTCCTGGCCTTCTATAACTGCGACTACGTCCAGGGTCTGGTGGCCGCCAACGGCGCTACCAACCCCCTGATCTTTGTGGTCCTGCTGGTGGGCGTCCAGGGCGTGGCGGAGTTCCTGGTCAGCGGTCTGCTGGGCGGCATCGTGGCACGCGCCGTGGAGCGGTATATCAAATAAATCCAAACGATCCCTTTTGCATCGGAGGCAGGCCGGAAGGCCTGCCTTTTTTGCTGCGGTCTGCACACCCTGGCCCCGGCCCGCATAGGCTGAGTCACAGGGGGGATGCACCATGACAGATAAGCTCTTTGCGGTGGTAGGCGACGACGCCCGGCAGGCGGCCGCAGGCCGGGCCCTGGCCCGGGCGGGATTCCAGGTGGGCGGGCCGGGACAGATCGGCTGGGCCGACTATATTCTGCTGCCCCTGCCGCTGGATGTGGAGGCGGTGGGGCTGGCGGGACTTCTGCGGGCCGCCAAACCGGGGGCCCTGGCTCTGGCCGGCAAACCCTCCGCCGAGGCCCGGCGTCTGGCCCGGGAGGCGGGCATCACCATGGTGGACTACTTTGCCCGGGAGGAGCTGACCGTCCTCAACGCCATCCCCACGGCGGAGGGGTGCATCGGGATTCTGCTGGAACGCCGGGTGCGGACTCTGTGGGACGCGCCGGTGCTGGTGACCGGCTATGGCCCGGTGGGGCAGGCGCTGGCGGTGCGCCTGACGGCCCTGGGCGCCCATGTGACGGTGGCGGCCCGGCGGGCCTCCCAGCGGGCCCTGGCCCGGAGTCAGGGGGCCCACTGGGTGATCCCGCTGGAAGAGCTGACGGCGGCAGCCCCCGGCTTTGACGCGGTGGTAAACACCATTCCGGCCCTGGTCCTGACCCGGCCGGTGCTGGCGGCCCTGCGGCCCGGCAGCCTGATTGTGGATCTGGCCAGCCGGCCGGGAGGCACCGATTTTGCCGCGGCGGCCGCGCTGGGCCATACCGCCCTGCCGGCCCTCAGTCTGCCCGTGCGCTGTGCGCCCGAGAGCGCGGGAGAATATGTGGCCAATACGGTGCTGGAAATCATCAGGGAACGGGCGGAACAGGAGGCGGCAGGATGAACGGGAATCAGATCGGCACGGTGGCCTTTGCCCTGTGCGGAAGCTTTTGTACTTTTGAGGCGGCGGTACCCCAGGCGGCGAAACTGGCGGCCCGCGGCTGGCAGGTGATCCCGGTGATGAGCTTTGCGGCGGCGGGCACCGATACCCGGTTTGGCAGCGCCGCCGGCTGGAAAGCCAAGCTGGAGGCGGCCGCCGGCCGCCCGGTGCTGGATACCCTGACCGGGGTGGAGCCTCTGGGCCCCAAACACATGGCCGACGCCCTGGTGATTGCTCCCTGTACCGGGGCCACCCTGGCCCGGCTGGCGGCGGGGCTGTCCGACACCCCGGTGACGCTGGCGGCCAAGAGCCTGCTGCGGGTGGGGTGCCCGGTGGTGGTGGCGGTGTCCACCAACGACGGCCTGGGGGCCTCGGGAGAGAACATAGCCCGCCTGATGCAGCGGAAGGGCTTCTATTTTGTCCCCTATGCCCAGGACGATCCGGTGGGCAAACCCCAGAGCCTCAAGGCCGATATGACCCTCATTCCCCGGACCCTCCGGGAGGCCATGGCGGGCCGCCAGCTCCAGCCGGTGCTGCTGCAGAGACCTCTTTTCCCTCAATAAAAAGTGTGCTATACTATAAAAGATCCAGAAAGAGGCGGAGCGCCGGGCGCTTTTGCCGGGAAAGAGGGAAGAATGAAACAACTGACCACAGCTCTTGCAGCCTTTGCGGTTCTGCTGGTGCTGACAGCCTTCGGGCTGCCGGCCGGGGCGGCGGGCCCGTCTCTGGGCGCCACCCAGGCCTATTGTATCATTGATGCCGAGACCGGCCTGGTGCTGGCCCAGCAGAACATGGACCAGGAGCTGCACCCGGCCTCCATCACCAAGGTGATGACCCTGGGCCTGGCCTGCGAAAAGGCCCAGGGAGACTGGACCGGCGTGGTGACGGTGAGCCATGAGGATGTGTATTCCCTGGCCGGCACCGATTCCAGCCACATCGCCCTGCTGGAAGGGGAACAGGTCCCGGTGAAGGACCTGCTCTACGCCACCATGATGGCCAGCGCCAACGACGGGGCCAACGTGCTGGCGGAATACTTCGGGGGCGGGTCCATCGCCGACGGCGTTCAGGCCATGAACGACCAGGTGGCCGAGCTGGGTCTGGCCCACACCCATTTTGCCAACCCCCACGGCATCAGCGACGAAAACCACTATACCAGCTGCTACGACATGGCCCAGATTCTCCGCTGGGCTTTGACCCAGCCGGGGTTTGAGGAGCTGTTCACCAACAACGAGATGTATATCATGCAGCCCACCAACCTCCAGCCGGTGACCCGTTACTTCTCCCAGCAGGACTCCATGCGGATCGGTTCCAGCATGTTCTATGAGCCCACCATCCTGGGGTCCAAGATCGGGTACACCGACATTGCGCGCCAGACCTATGTCTGCCTGGCCGAGAAAAACGGGGTCAAGGTGATCTGCGTGACCATGCGCAGCGAGAGCAAGGCCGACCGCTACACCGACGTCCGCGCCCTGCTGGACTATGCCTTCTCCACCTGGACCGGCTATACCGATGTCCCGGGCATGACCGGCGCGGCCAGCATCACGGTGCGGGGCGGCGGCGATGTGCTGGGCACCCTGAGCCTGGATGCACCGGGCATCCGGGTGCCGCTGGCGGCGGGCCTGACGGCGGAGGACGTGACCCTCAGCATCGACCTGCCCGAGGTGTACACCCTGGGCGGCGAGCTGAACGGCTGGGCGGTGTACACCGTCCACGGCGGAGACTGGCAGGAAACCGCCAGCATCCGGGTGCCGCTGACCACCACCGGCCTGCGGAATGTTCTGGAAACCAGCCGCGGCGCCGCCCACCCGGCGGCCGGGGATGTGGCGCCCCGCTCGGGGATTCCCATGGTGATGGGAGCCGCTGTGCTGGCGGTGGTGATTGTGGGGGCCGGCGCTTTCTGGTACAGCCGCCGCGGCGCTGTTGTACGCTTAAACAGGGCACAACCTGCTGATAGTTCTTATAAACAAAAATAAAAGAGGTATACGATTATGGGTAAGTTCACTTTTACGCAGACTGAGATCCCCGGCGTGGTGGTCATCGAGCCCCAGGTATTCGGCGACGACCGCGGCTATTTCATGGAGACCTACAAGAAAGAGGATTTTGCGGCGGCAGGCATCCCGGCCGAGTTCGTTCAGGACAACCAGAGCCGTTCCACCCGGGGCGTTCTGCGGGGCCTCCACTTCCAGAAACAGCACACCCAGGGCAAACTGGTCCGCGTCACCCTGGGCGAGGTGTATGACGTGGCGGTGGACTGCCGCCCGAACAGCGCCACCTTCGGCAAATGGGTGGGCGTCACCCTCTCGGCCGAGAACAAAAAGATGTTCTATATCCCCGAGGGCTTTGCCCACGGCTTCCTGGTGCTGAGCGACGTGGCAGAGTTCTGCTATAAGTGCACCGACGTCTACGATCCCACCAGCGAGGGCGGCATCCCCTACGACGATCCCACCGTGGGCGTGGTGTGGCCCGACTGCGGCTGTGAGCACAAGACCAGCGCCAAGGACAAGCTCCATGAGCCCTTTGCCGCCCAGACCTTTGACTTCTTTGCAAAGTGGTGACGGCTGTGGCAAAACTGAAAGCAATGTGGGGCGCCCTGTGGCGCTACCGGTATCTGTTGTACAATCTGGTCAGCCGGGATTTCAAACTGAAATACCGCCGCAGCGTTCTGGGCGTGGTGTGGAGCGTCCTCAACCCGCTGCTGATGTGCCTTGTGTACTGGGCGGTGTTCAGCAGCCTGATGGATATGCGGGGCAGCGGCATTGACAACTTCCCCGTGTTCCTGATGTGCGGTCAGCTGCTGTTCAACTTCTTCAACGAATCCACCTCCACCAGCATGGGCAGCATCCTTGCCGCCGCCCCTCTGCTGAAAAAGGTCTATATCCCCAAATATATCTTCCCCCTGGAGAAGTGCTGCTTCGCCATGGTGAACTGTGTGTTCAGCTTTGTGGCGCTGCTGCTGGTCATGATCTTCACCGGCAGCTCCTTCCACCTGACCCTGATCCAGGCGGTGTACCCTCTGGTCACCCTGTTCTTCTTCAGCCTGGGGGTGTCTTTGTTCCTGGCGGCGGCCACCGTCTTTTTCCGGGACATTCAGCACATCTGGAGCGTCTTTGTGACCGCTCTGCTCTACTTCTCGGCCATCTTCTATGACCCCGCCCAGATGACCTTCTCCATCGGCGGGTTCAATATGCAGCAGGTCATCGCCCTCAATCCGATTTACTGGTATATCACCGGCTTCCGCCGCACCGTCATGTGGGGCATCCCGCTGGATCTGCGGATGGTGGAGGTCTGCGGCCTGTGCGCCGTGATCTCGCTGCTGGTGGGGGTGACGGCCTTCCGCCGCACCCAGGACCGCTTTGTCCTGCATATCTGACGAGGGGGAGGAGACAACACCCATGGACACACCCAATACACAGCCCATCATTGAGATCAAAAACGTCTCGATGTGCTTCAACCTGGCCAGCGAAAAACACGAGAGCCTGAAAGAATACTTTCTGGCCATGGTCCAGGGCCGGCTGCACTACGATGAATTTTATGCCCTCAAAAACGTCAGCCTGGACATCATGCCGGGGGACTTTTACGGTCTGGTGGGCCTGAACGGCTCGGGCAAGTCCACCCTGCTCAAGACCATTGCGGGGGTGTACAAGCCCACCCGGGGCCAGGTGACGGTGCGGGGGACCATTGCGCCCCTCATCGAGCTGGGCGCCGGCTTTGACATGGACCTGACCGCCCGGGAGAACATCTACCTGAACGGCACGGTGCTGGGCTTTTCGCCCAAGTATCTGGATGAAAAGTTCGACGAAATCGTGGAGTTCAGCGAGCTGCAGAACTTCCTGGACGTTCCCCTGAAAAACTATTCCTCGGGCATGGTGGCCCGCATCGGCTTTGCCATTGCAACCATCACCAAGCCCCAGATCCTGATTGCCGACGAGGTGCTGTCGGTCGGCGACTTTTTGTTCCAGCAGAAGTGTGAAAAGCGGATGCAGGAACTGATGGCCGGCGGCACCACCGTGATTCTGGTGTCCCATTCCATCGAGCAGATCGAGCGGATGTGCTCCAAGGTGGCCTGGCTGAGCCATGGCCAGCTGAAGATGAACGGCGACACCAAGACGGTCTGCGACGCCTACAAGGCGGTCCAGCGGGGCCAGGCCTGAGGCCGGGACCCATCAAGAGATACGAGGGAAAACATATGAACGAACAGCAGCGCAAACGCATCCGGGAGCTGAGCCGCTATGCGGTGACGGTGGCCAGGGAAGAAGGCCTGCCCGCCATGGCCAAACGGAGCGCGGGCTTCATCAAGCGCCGCTTTTTCGGCAAAAAGGCCCGCTATCTGCCCGACAAAAAGGTTCTGGCAGCCCAGCGGGCCCTTTATGAGGGGAAAACCCGGGCAGACTGCGGCCTGCCCACCATCAGCATCCTGACCCCCCTGTACAATACGCCGCCGGTCTACCTGCGGGCCTTTCTGGATTCCTTTGTGGGGCAGACGGCGCCCAACGGCCAGCTCTGCCTGGCGGACGCCTCCGACAGCGCTCACCCCGAAGTAGGGGAGATTGTGCGGGAATATCAGGCAAAGAATCAACAGATCGTATATAAAAAGATCGAAAACCAGGGCATCGCCCAGAACACCAATGCGGCCGCCGCCCTGGCGGACGGGGAATATCTGGCCCTGGCCGACCACGACGACGTTCTGGCCCCCCATGCCATGTATGAGATGGGCCGGGCCATCCTGGACCTGCGGGCCGCAGGCCAGCCCGACGGTTTCCTGTACAGCGACGAGGCCCTCTTTGAAAAGGACATCCGCCGCCCCCGGGCCGCCCATTTCAAGCCCGACTATGCCCCGGACTACCTCCTCTGCTGCAACTACATCTGTCACCTGGCGGTGTTCCGCCGGGAGCTGTATGAGCAGATCGGGGGCGAGCGGCCGGAGTGCAACGGCAGCCAGGACCACGACCTGTTCCTCCGCCTGATCGAAAAGGTGGGAGGCGCCGCCCACCTGCCCCAGGTGCTGTACTATTGGCGGGTTCACGCCGGGTCCACCTCGGGGGGCACCGACGCCAAGCCCTATGTGGCTGCGGCGGCCAGGCGGGCCCTGGCGGACCACCTGGCCCGCACCGGCCAGAAGGGCGAAGTTACCGACGGCCTGTTCCCCAGCACCTACCGGGTGCGGTGGGAGGTGGAGGGCGAGCCCAAGGTCAGCGTTCTGATCCCCAACAAGGACCACACCGATGACCTGGAACAGTGCCTCCACAGCCTCTATGCCCGGACTCTCTGGGAAAACTATGAGGTCATCGTCATCGAGAACAACTCGGAGAAGCCCGAGACCTTCGCCTATTACAAGGAGGCCCAGCGCCGCTATGAGGGGCTGCGGGTGGTGCAGTATCCGGGTAAGGGGTTCAACTTCTCGGCCATCAACAACTTTGGCCGGAAGTATGCCTCCGGCAGCTATCTGCTGCTGCTGAACAACGATGTGGAAATCACCGACGGCGAGTGGATGACCGAGCTGGTCCGCCAGTGCGCCCGCCCCCGGGGCGGCGCCATCTGCGGGGCCATGCTCTACTACCCCGACGACACCATCCAGCATGCAGGCGTCATCACCGGCCTGGGTGGTTATGCCGGCCACAGCCACAAGTACAAGAACCGGGGCGGCAGCGGCTATATGTTCCGGGCCGCCACGGTGCAGGACTTTTCGGCGGTGACGGGGGCCTGTCTGCTGGTGAAAACCAGCGTCTGGGACGCCGTGGGCGGGCTGGATGAGCGGTTCGCGGTGGCCTTCAACGACGTGGATTTCTGCCTGCGGGTGCGGGATGCAGGGTATCGGGTCATCTGGACCCCCTATGCCTGGCTGTACCACCACGAGAGCAAGAGCCGCGGCTCGGACGAAAAGGACCCCATCAAGGAACGCCGTTTTGCAGCCGAGCAGCAGCGTCTCTATGACCAGCACGGCCGGAACAACATCCTCAACGATCCCTACTACAACCCCAGCCTGACCCACGACCGGGAGGACTTTTCTGAGAGCGCCGACCTGAAACGGCTCCAGTCGGGGGAACTGCGGGTGCGCTACAGAGCGCAATAAAACGCAAAAACAAAACCAAAAGGAGAGATGCAGTGTGAACGTTCTGGGGCATTTCAGCACCATCACCCGGCACAAGGTGCTGGTGATGCAGTATTGTTTTGCGTGCGGGCTGTATAAGCAGGGCCTGGCCCACGATCTGAGCAAGTACAGTCCCACCGAGTTCATACCGGGGTGCATCTATTACCAGGGAGACCACAGCCCCAACGAAGCCGAGCGCCAGGCCAAGGGATACACGGCGGCGTGGCTCCATCACAAGGGCTGCAACAAGCATCATCTGGAGTACTGGATTGATTACGGCGGGGGCAAGACTGGCCTGATCGGCATGAAGATTCCCCTGCGGTACATCTGCGAGATGGTCTGTGACCGTGTGGCGGCCAGCCAGGTTTATCTGGGGGACCGCTACACCGATGCCTCGGCCTGGGAGTATTACCAGCGCAGCCGGGATCATTACCTGATGCATCCGGCGTCCCGGGCCATGCTGGAAAAGCTCCTGAAAATGGTCCGCGACCAGGGCCAGGACGCCACCTTCGCCTACATGAAAGCCCTCCTTGGCCTCCACCAGGAATACTGACCTACTTTTCTGGAAGAAAAGTAGGCAAAAGACTTTTCACTGTGTACCATAAAGTTTCCGGGTCTCCGGCAGTTCCGCAGGGCCTTTACGCTTAGGCTCGCTCCCGGCGTTTGTGCCTGCGGCACGGTACGATGCAAGGTACAGCGGCGACCGCGTCCAGTGGACGAAACAGGGAGCCGCCGTTGGCTGCGTAGCTGAGGCGCTGCCTGCGGCAGAAACAGCCGAGGCGGAGCAGGGACAGCGGTCTGCTTTTTGCGTGGGCGCTGCGCCGCCCGAAGCAAAAACAGGGCACCGCAACCCGGAGCAGCGCTCCAATTTTCACAAGGGCATTCATGCTCGCAGAGAAAATTGGCTAAGCGCAAGAGGATTCACCTGGTACCACTGGCTGCTATGGTTCTCACCAAGTCCAGCCGGCGGCAAGGTTTCAGCCGCTTTATGAGGTTCCCGGGCTGCGCCCCGGTGCGATGCAAACTTTCCCTGAACCTGATTTGCTGACCCGCAAAAACGTTCTATAAAATTACTAATTCCCGTTCCTGTTCATTACAGGGGCGGGGATTTTTGTTTATAGAGCTTTTCGCAGGTCAGAAAACCGGGTCTTGAGATGGTTTGCATCGTACCGTGCCGCAGGCATAAACGTAACGAATGAGCCGGAGTGAAACGGCCCCGCGGAACCTTGGGAGATCCGGAAAGTGTATGGTACCCAGTGAATCCCTCTTGCGCTTAGCCAATTTTCTCTGCGGGCATGAATGCCCTTGTGAAAATTGGAGCGCGGCGCCAGCGGCGGCTCCCTGTTTCATCCACTGGATGCGGTCGCCGCCGCTGCCTTTTGCTTCCTTTTTCTTTCAAGAAAAAGGAAGGTTTTGATTTTGGGGGAAACTGTGCTACAATAAAGCAATCATGAATGAAAGGGGGCTTTGTGGATGTCCACGGCAGTCTGTCGGGTTCTGGAACTGAAACGGCCCGAAGAAATTGATCTGGCCCAGGCGGCACGGTACTTGGGTGCGCGGGGTGAGCCGGATTCGGCCACAATGGCTCTGCTGGACCGGTGCGCCCGGCCTCTGCTGAATGCCGCTGCGCCCCGGGCGGTGTATCTGCGGGCGAAAAAAGAAGATTTGGCCTCCCTGTGGCAGGGAGCGGACGTGGAACGCCACCTGGCCGGCTGTCCCGAGGCGGTGCTGCTGGCGGTGACGCTGGGTCCCGGGGTGGACGCCCAGATCCGCCGCGCCGGCATCGGAGATGTGGCCGCCCAGGCGGCCACCGATGCGCTGGCCAGTACCCTGGCGGAACAGGTCTGCGACCAGGCCGAGGAGATTCTGCGGGCCATGGCCCGGGACCAGGGCCTGTATTTGACGGGGCGCTATTCGCCGGGATATGGGGATTGGCCCATCGCGGTGCAGCCCCGGCTGGCGGCCCTGCTGGATACCCAGAAGCGGATCGGCCTGTATGTCACCGATACCTTTTTGATGCTTCCGCGCAAGAGCGTGACGGCGGTGCTGGGTCTCAGCGATGTGCCCGTCACCGGCAAACGGGCGGGCTGTGCCCACTGTGCCCTGCGCGATAAATGCGAATACCGAAAGAGAGGCGTAACCTGTGAGAGCTGAAGAACTTTTTTCCTCCGCCCGCACCATCCTGCTGGATGGCGCCATGGGCACCATGCTGCAGGCGGCGGGCCTGCCCCTGGGCGCCAAGCCCGAGGCCCTGAACCTGGAAAATCCCGCCCTGATTGAGTCCATCCACGCCCAGTATGCGGCGGCGGGCAGCCGCATTGTCTGCGCCAATACCTTTGGCGCGTCGGCCCACAAGCTGGCGGGTACCCCCTATACAGTGGCCCAGGTGGTGGAGGCGGGCATTGCCTGCGCCCGCCGCGCCGCAGCGCCCCATGGGGCATGGGTGGCTCTGGACGTGGGCCCTCTGGGGGAACTGCTGGAACCGGCAGGCACCCTCGCCTTTGAGGATGCAGTGGCCGACTTTGCCGAGATCATCCGGACCGGCGCGGCAGCCGGGGCGGACCTGGTGCTGCTGGAGACCTTCACCGATCTGTATGAGCTGAAAGCCGCCCTGCTGGCCTGCAAGGAAAACTGTGACCTTCCGGTTCTGGCCAGTATGAGCTTTGAGGCCGGCGGCCGGACCTTTACCGGGTGTACGGTGGGCAGCTTTGCCGCCACCGCCCGGGGCCTGGGTGCGGATGCCTTGGGCATCAACTGCAGTCTGGGCCCCAAGGAAATTTATCCCATGGCCAGGGCCCTCTGTGAGGCGGTGCCGGGGGATTACCCGGTGTTTGTCAAGCCCAATGCCGGCCTGCCCCGGGCAGACGGCAGCGGCTACGACATCACCCCCCAGCTCTTTGCCATGCAGCTCAAGCCCTACCGGGAACTGGGCCTGTTCGCGGCGGGGGGCTGCTGCGGCACCAATCCCGATTTCATCCGGGCGCTGCACAAGGTTTTTGACGACTGCCCGGTGGGCCGCCCGGCCCATCCCATGCCGTCGGTCCTCTGCACCCCGGTGCAGTGCGTCCAGGTGGATGGCATCACGGTGGTGGGCGAGCGGATCAACCCCACCGGCAAAAAGCGGTTTCAGCAGGCGGTCCGGGAAGGGGATGTGGACTACATCCTGGCCCAGGGCATCAGCCAGGCCGACAGCGGCGCGGTGGTGCTGGACGTCAACGTGGGCGTTCCCGGGGTGGACGAGCCCGCCGCCATGGAAAAGGTAGTAAAGGCCCTGCAGAGCGTGGTGTCGCTGCCCCTGCAGCTGGATTCCTCCAACGCCGAGGCCCTGGCCCGGGGTCTGCGGGCCTACAACGGCAAGCCCATCGTCAACTCGGTCAACGGGGAACAGGCGGTGCTGGACCGCCTGCTGCCCCTGTGCAAAAAGTACGGCGCCGCCGTGGTGGGCCTGACCCTGGACGAAAACGGCATCCCCAAGACCGCCGCCCAGCGGGTGGCCATTGCGGCCCGTATCCGGGATGCGGCCCTGGCAGCGGGGATTCCTCTGGAGGATATCTACATTGACTGCCTGACCCTCACCGCCAGCGCTCAGCAGGACGACGTCATGACCACCCTGGAGGCCCTCCGGGCCTGCAAGGAGGAACTGGGGGTGCGGACGGTGCTGGGCGTGTCCAACATCAGCTTCGGCCTGCCCTGCCGTCCTTACCTGAACACCGCCTTTTTGACCATGGCCATGCAGGCCGGTCTGGATTTGGCCATCATGAATCCCGCCAGTGAAGAAATGATGGGCGCAGTGTTTGCATACAATGTTTTGTCAGGCCGCGACCGGCAGAGCGGGGCCTATATTGCCCGTTATGCCGGCCGCGCCATGCCGTCGGCCGCGCCCCAGCCGGTGCAGCAGAGCACCAGCGGTGCGGCGGCCGGTGAGGCAGCCGGGGAGAGCGGACCCTATGCCGCCCTGATGCGGGCGGTGGAACAGGGCCTCAAGGGCGAATCTGCCGCCGCTACCCGGGCCCTTCTGGCAGAGCATCCGCCCCTAGACCTGGTGGATCATGCCCTGATCCCGGCCCTGGACGTGGTGGGCGCGGGCTATGAGAAGGGGACTCTGTTCCTGCCCCAGCTGCTTCAGTCGGCCAGCGCGGCCCAGGCTGCCTTTGAGGAGATCAAGGCCGCCGTCGCCAAACAGGGCCGCCCCGGCGAGAGCAAGGGCAAAATCGTTCTGGCCACCGTCAAGGGGGATGTCCACGACATCGGCAAAAACATTGTCCGGGTGATTCTGGAGAACTACGGCTTTGACGTGCTGGATCTGGGCCGGGATGTGCCGGTGGAGACGGTGGTGGAGGCGGTGCGCCAGAGCGGCGCCCGGCTGGTGGGCCTGTCGGCCCTCATGACCACCACCCTCAAGAGCATGGCCGAGACCATCGAGGCCCTGCACGCCGCCAAGCTGGACTGCAAGGTGATGGTGGGTGGCGCGGTGCTCACCGAAAGCTACGCCATGCAGATCGGGGCCGACTGGTACGCCAAGGACGCCAAGCGTTCCGCCGATATCGCCAAGGAGTTTTATCAGGTCCAGTGACCCCGGCCCCGGCGGCCATATGTTTGCAAATCGTTCAAAAAGAACACAAAAAGCTGCCACAAATTGGCTGTATACTTAAAGTGCAGTCGGGGAGGAGAACAGACCTCCCCCTCAAGTGGATTCAACTCCCTTTCCAAAGGTCCCCCCAGACCTCACCGCAGCCCCGCCCAGCAGGGCGGCAGGCCGCGGCTCCGACATCCTACTGTTCCCCCGCCCATGCCAGGCAATCGCCGGGCGGCGGACAGACTACTTACTCTCTCCCGCTTCGGCGCGGAGTTCCTGATACAGGACAGCACCGGCACTTTTCCTTTTTCACGGTGCTGTCCCTTTTCTTTGCAGACGGTGGTCCGGCTTGGACGGCGGCAGCCCACAGGCCGGACACCGGCAAAACCTTGTGCCAAAATGTGAAAAGCGCCCGGCCTTCTCCTTGCAGGAAGGCGGGCGCTTTTTGTATGGGCGGAAATCAGATCACATAGTCGTCCCCGGACTGGGCCGGCCGGGCCAGGTCGGCCAGGGTGATTTTGTCCAGATAATCCCGGATAACCTCGTTCAGGCCGCGCCACATCTCATAGGTGCGGCACTCGGACAGGCGGCCGCAGGCCGCTGCACCCGGTTCCAGACAGGTGACCGGGGCCAGATTCCCCTCGGTCAAAAGCAGGATATCGCTGATCCGGTATTGATCGGCGGGACGGGTCAGGCGATAGCCGCCGCCCTTGCCCCGCAGCCCCTGCAAGAGACCGTTTTGGACCAGGGATTTCAGGATGTTTTCCAGGTATTTTTCCGAGATGCCCTGCCGGGCGGCGATTTCTTTGAGGGGCATGTATTTCTCCGACTGATGTTCGGCCAGGTCGATCATGACCCGCAGCGCATACCGCCCTTTTGTCGAAACAATCATATTCGTCTGCTCCTGTTCCAGGCTGCACATGGCAGAGCCTTTTTAACCTATTATACGACAGGGTAAGTGACTTTTCAATTGTGCTGTGGGAAAATGTTGACAAAATCCTCCGGTGCAGTTATAATTCCCTTAAACCAACTGGTTGAGTTGGTAAACCGCCCTGTGAGGAGGAATGAATATGAGCAAGATCTACACCGCAGCAGACCAGCTGATCGGGCACACCCCCCTGCTGGAGCTGACCCATATAGAGAAAAAAGAGGGCCTGGAGGCCCGCATCCTGGCCAAGCTGGAGATGTTCAACCCCGGCGGCTCGGTGAAGGACCGTGTGGCGAAAGCCATGCTGGACGACGCCGAGGCCAAAGGCCTCCTGAAGCCGGGCGCCGTCATCATCGAGCCCACCTCGGGCAATACCGGCATCGGCCTGGCCAGTGTGGCGGCGTCCCGCGGGTATCGGGTCATCATTGTGATGCCCGAGACCATGAGCATGGAGCGCCGGCTCCTGATGAAGGCCTACGGCGCCGAGCTGGTCCTCACCGAGGGCAGCAAGGGAATGACGGGGGCCATTGCCCGGGCCAACGAGCTGGCCGCCGAGATCCCCGGCTCCTTCATCCCGGGACAGTTTGACAACCCCGCCAACCCGGCGGCCCACGAGGCCTCTACCGGTCCCGAGATCTGGGCCGACACCGACGGGCAGGTAGACATCTTTGTGGCGGGCATCGGCACCGGCGGCACCATCACCGGCGTGGGACGGTATCTCAAGAGCCAGAACCCCGACATCAAGGTGGTGGGCGTGGAGCCGGCCACCTCGGCGGTGCTCAGCGGCAAGAATCCCGGGTCCCACGGGCTCCAGGGTCTGGGGGCCGGTTTTGTTCCGGCCATTCTGGACACCTCCATTTACGACGAGATCATCCCGGTGACCGACGAGGAAGCCTACACGGCCGGCCGGAATCTGGGCCGCGAGGAAGGCGTTCTGGCGGGCATTTCTTCGGGCGCGGCCCTCTGGGCAGCGGTCCAGCTGGCTCGCCGTCCCGAGAACAAGGGCAAGACCATCGTCACCCTGTTCCCCGACACCGGCGACCGCTACCTCTCCACCCCTTATTTTTCCGAGAAAAAGTAAGCCCCCCTACTTTTCTGGAAGAAAAGTAGGCAAAGGCAACGGCGGCGACCGCGTCCAGTGGACGAAACAGGGAGCCGCCGTTGGCGCAGCGCTCCGATTTTCACAAGGGCATTCATGCCCGCAGAGAAAATTGGCTAAGCGCAAGAGGTTTTACTGGGGACCATGAAGTTTCCGGGTCTCAGACAGTTTCACGGGGCCGTTACGCTCCGGCTCGCTCGTTGCGTTTGTGCCTGCGGCACGGTACGATACAAACTCCGTGTACCTGGGTATGATGCAGCGTCTCTACTGCCCGGGTATTCTGTGCCGAAAAACAGCATCAAAGAAAAATCCCTGCTCCTGGTTTGGGGCAGGGATTTTTTGTTGGAAAGTGGGTTGAAGCTTACATGGTATGGGTGGAAAAGACCGGCTCATCCTCCCACAGCACAGGCCGACCGGCCGCCAGGGTCTTGGGCATATCCAGCAAGCGCTGGTTGGCGCTGCCCCGGAACCGGAGGCTGATGTCATACTGAGCCTGCACAAAGGGACCGTCCACCAGCACGTCCAGCAGGGACAGGATTTCGTCGGTGGCCTCGCACCGGCAGCGGGAGGGCTCTTTGCCCTGCAGCTGTTCCAGGGTATAGCCTGAGTAGCACCAGATGGTCTTGGTGGGGTAGAGGGCCTTGAAGTTGCGCAGGAAGGGCAGCAGCTCCCGCTGGTTGGCCGGCTCCATCGGCTCGCCGCCCAGCAGGGACAGACCCGTGATGTAGTCGGGCTGGCAGGAGGCAAAAATCTGGTTCCGCACCTCCTTGGTGAAGGGGGCGCCGTAGCCAAAGTCCCAGGCGATTTCATTGAAGCAGCCGGGGCACCGGTGGGTGCAGCCCGACACGAACAGGCTGGTCCGCACTCCCGGACCGTTGGAGATGTCGTAGTATTTGATGTTGGCGTAATTCATGGGATTTCCTCCTTGCTGCGGCGGACGGCCGCGCAGTAATGACAGCGGTAAATAGGGCGGTTTTGTTTGTGATGGAATTGCTGATGTGGGAAAGAAGTACAGTGTTTTCAATTGGCGCACATTTTTCCGTATAGTTGGAACGAAAAATATCGTCTGAACCGTCTGAAACTTGTGTGTGACGCCGAATTCTGTGATTATTCACAAAAAAGTATTGAATTCCTTGTGCAAGATGAATATAATACGGGCAAGGACGCAGATAGAGGGCGTCCGGAAAGCCCGGCAGCGAGAAGCCGGGAATAACTGCTCCGCTTGGTGGAAAGTGGAGACGGATTGCCGCAGCATTGAGGTGGGCAATCCAAATCCATTGCAAAGGAGATTGTGTATTATGAAATATATTGAGATGATTCTTGATTCCTTCAGCCGCAATGCCGCAGTGCAGAGCCGCATGGAGGACGCCTGTGTGGATCGCTGGGGCTTCTGCCTGGACAATCAGATCTGAGCAGAGCACCGGAGGATGTTCCAAAAAACCCGAGAAAGGAAGGACCTTTTTATGATCGAACGAGTAAGAGTGAAGAACATTGACCAGATCAACAAGATCGCACACATTGCCAGCGCCCTGAACAGCGACGTGGGCATCCATGATGCAAACGGCCAGATTGCCGATGCAAAGAGCCTTCTCGGGCTGCTTCGGCTGGACTATAGCCGTCCCGTCGAGGTCGTCTCGGAGAATGCCCATGCCCTGCGCGCCTGCGTGCGTGCCTGTGCAGTGTAAGCATCCGCCGGAATGAGCGGAACGCTGCAGGCCCTGCGCCTGTGACTGAATCAGAAGAAAGCCCCCGCCGGATTCACTCCGGCGGGGGCTTTTTGTCGTGCCTGGGGCACGCGCAGAAAAGAGGACCCGGGCCGTGATGTTCAGGCTATGTTTCCACAGGGAACGGACTGTCCCTCGGGGCGGCCCCCCGGGGCAGCGCGGCGCAGGGCATAAAAAGCCCCGCCGGGGGAGGAAAACCCGACGGGGAGCTTGTTAGAGGTGAAGCACCCGGTCCCGGATCTCCTGGGTACGGCCCTGATTCCAGAACTGAGTCCCGATGTAGCCGCAGGTGCGGCGGGCCACATTCAGCTTGCTCTGGTCGCGGTTGCCGCACTTGGGGCATTCCCAGACCAGCTTGCCGTCGTCCTCGACGATGCGGATTTCGCCGTCGTAGCCGCAGCACTGGCAGTAGTCAGACTTGGTGTTCAGCTCTGCATACATAATGTTGTCGTAGATGAACTGGAGCACGCTCATGACGGCCTCCAGGTTATCCTGCATGTTGGGCACCTCGATGTAGCTGATGGCGCCGCCGGGGGACAGCTCCTGGAACTCGCTCTCAAACTTCAGCTTGGTGAAGGCGTCGATGTTCTCCGACACATGGACGTGGTAGCTGTTGGTGATATAGTTCTTGTCGGTGATGCCGGGGATAATGCCGAACCGCTTCTGCAGGCAGCTGGCGAACTTGTAGGTGGTGGACTCCAGCGGGGTGCCGTACAGGGAGTAGTCCATGTTCTCGGCCTGCTTCCATGCCTTGCAGCAGTCGTTCATGTGCTGCATGACGCTCAGGGCAAAGGGTTTGGCCTCGGCGTCGGTGTGGCTCTTGCCGGTCATATACTTGACGCACTCATACAGGCCGGCGTAGCCCAGGCTGATGGTGGAGTAGCCGCCATAGAGCAGTTTGTCAATCTTCTCGCCCTTCTTCAGACGTGCCAGAGCGCCGTACTGCCACAGAATGGGGGCGGCGTCGCTCAGGGTGCCCAGCAGACGCTGGTGGCGGGCCTGCAGGGCCCGGTGGCACAGATCCAGACGCTCGTCGAAGATCTTCCAGAACTGGTCAAAGTTGCCCTTGGAGCTCAGAGCCACGTCCACCAGGTTGATGGTGACCACGCCCTGGTTGAAACGGCCGTAGTACTTGGGCTTGTTGGTCTCGGGGTCCACGTAGGGGGTCAGGAAGCTGCGGCAGCCCATGCAGGTGTAGCAGTGGCCTTCGCCGTTCTTGTCGACTTTCAGCTCCAGCATCTTCTTTTCCGAGATGTAGTCGGGCACCATCCGCTTGGCGGTGCACTTGGCGGCCAGCTCGGTCAGATAGTAATAGGGGGAGTCGGGGTGGATGTTGTCCTCCTCCAGCACGTAAATCAGTTTGGGGAAGGCGGGGGTGATCCAGACGCCGGCCTCGTTCTTGACGCCCTGGTAGCGCTGGCGGATGGTCTCCTCAATGATGATGGCCAGATCGGCTTTCTCCTGGGGATTCCGGGCCTCGCCCAGATACATAAAGACGGTGATGAAGGGGGCCTGGCCGTTGGTGGTCATCAGGGTGACCACCTGATACTGGATGGTCTGAACGCCGCGGTTGATCTCAGCCCGCAGCCGCTTTTCCACAATGGCCTTTTTCCGCTCGGCGGAGACGGGCAGGCCTTCCATCTCGCTTTCCACCTCGGCGGCGATCTTCTTGCGGGAGACGTCCACGAAGGGAGCCAGATGGGTCAGGCTGATGCTCTGGCCGCCGTACTGGTTGGAAGCCACCTGTGCAATGATCTGGGTGGCGATGTTGCAGGCAGTGGAGAAGCTGTGGGGCTTCTCAATAAAGGTGCCCGAAATGACGGTGCCGTTCTGGAGCATATCCTCCAGGTTGACCAGATCGCAGTTGTGCATGTGCTGTGCGAAGTAGTCGGCGTCGTGGAAGTGGATCAGACCTTCCTGGTGTGCCTTGACGATGTCGGGGGGCAGCAGCAGACGGGCGGTCAGGTCCTTGGAGATCTCACCGGCCATGTAGTCGCGCTGGACGCTGTTGACAGTGGGATTCTTGTTGGAGTTCTCCTGCTTGACTTCCTCGTTGTTGCACTCGATGAGGCTGAGGATGCGCTCGTCGGTGGTGTTGGTCTGGCGCTTCAGGTTCTGGATGTACCGATAGGTAATGTAATGGCGGGCCACATCATGAGCCTGAATGTCCATCAGCTCGTTTTCCACCATGTCCTGAACTTCCTCGACGCTCACCGCACGGCTCAGCTGCTGGCAGCGGCCGGTGACGGCGGCGGCGATGTCGGTGATCTGTTCCCGGGTCAGACGGAGATTCTCCTCCACCGACTCGTTGGCCTTGGAGACAGCCACAATAATCTTGGTAATATCGAAGGGCACCTCGGTACCGTTTCGCTTGATGATCTTCATGCGATTCCTCCTCCTTTGTCCGCTTGCGGCAGCAGACGACGGTGACTCGCCCTCTGGCTGCCTATATATAATAATAGAATAAAGCTTGCGCTGGAAAGGGTTGACCGCCCGGGAAATCTACTATATATAGAGGAGAGAACCCCTGAAAACGGTCGTCCCGCGCGGCCGTCCGCGCGGTGTGCAAGACTATGATACCATTATTTAGTGGCAAGTCAAGGACTTCAACCCCATATTTAGTGTTTTTGGAGGGATGCCCAAAAAAGGCACAAGATTTTGGGGCGGAATCATGGCTCCCAAAAAGTCTTGAAAAAAGTTGGAAAAAGTGCTTGACAAAAGTCGGACTCTGTAGTATTATACTCAGGCGCCCAGCGGAACGGCTTCCGCGAGAGTCCGAAAGAATGAAAGCACTTCAAAATCACTTGAAAAAAGATGAAAAAAGTGCTTGACAAAACGGACCGGACGTGATAAAATAAACAGGTCGCCAGCCGAGAGGCTGAGCGGGCAGGACCTTGAAAATTGAACAATATCGAATACTTGTAACGGAACCTTTAAAGTGTTGGAAACACTTAAAATTCCAAAAAGTAATTCTTACAGGACGCAAGCGATTGCGTGCTGAGGATT
>NZ_NFHK01000028.1:0-34117 GCF_002161315.1 Faecalibacterium sp. An77 | reverse complement strand
TGATTGCTCATTTTTACCCCCGTGAGACTTCTGAGATTTCTAAGACTTTTGATACTTTCTCTTATTTTCTCACAGGTCAGTACTTTTTTACAGTCGGGGGATTATGGAGCGCTTACGTTCAAAGCCGGTCCCCTAGGTTATTCCTGTTCAAAACAACTGCGTATGTAGTCGATCCAGGACATCAGATCCTTGAGCAGTTCAGGATGCTGGCGGAAGTCCATGAAAGGGATGGTATAAAGTGGGCAGATGTTTCCCTGAGATAACCCCATCAGAACTAGCCACTTCTACTAGGCTGTAAATCACATCAGTGGCTTTGATTCCTTTTACAGTGTCGATGGAACAACCAGGATTATGATCCCTACAGGGCCGTTCTGAAGACTTTACGTTAAGCGTAGAATTTTCATTCTCGAATCAAATTTCTATACTCTTTTTACCACTTTGGTAAAAATCAAATGAGAGAAAATATCATCAACTTGTTTGGCTATCTCAGTGGATTTTACAAGCATGCCAAGTTCTATATTTCCTTCCTGACCATGGTAGGATAGATTTGCAGATGTAATCAACGTTTTTTCTTGATCAACAGAAATCACTTTGGCGTGCAATGCAGCCATAGAATCCTTTCCACTAGGGAAATCATATATATGGAGGAATTTCCCTTTATACCGGCAAAGTTTGTCCAAACTTTGCTGTGCCCCAATATTATTTACGAAAAACTTGATGTAGACACCTTTTTGACTTTTATCTATTAGTACATCAAGAAGATCAGAAAAATACCCGGACAACGAGTAACCGGTAATTAAAATATTCCGCTTAGCACCACGAACCATGCTTTCTACCGTGTTTTTGGTGGATTTTGCCTTTACTGAAAAAGATGGAGGCACAGTCGCAACCAACGATGCGTCTATACTTGGATTTACCATACATGCCGCTGATACCATTTTATAGATTTCTTCTGCTTGTTTCCATGACAAAGACGGATACCTCTCCATGATTGCTGGTATGGAGGTATCCGTTCCAGCAATTCTATCGGTTTCTATTTGTCCGAGCAGGATATCAAGATTTATATTTCCAGTTGACATAGTTCACACACCAATTCTTTAAAGAAAGCCTCTTGTTCTCGAGAAGCGATTGGAACCACTAACCCTCTATCAAGCATACGATTTCCGTTTTCGCACGCAGTTTCAGAGATCATACAGCATGAGTGACAGGCTGCACCACTCAGGTTGTTACCAGCCGGCACATTACTCATACACTCCGGATCATTGGTGCAAAGGAGTGCTTCTTGAAAAGCATCCTTCATTAGCGGCACTAGTTTATTGATATTTCCAAGCTCCACCAGTCCGCCTAAAGAACCTTCTTTATCCGCGCTACCCGTATAAAGGAGAATACCTGTCATCTTCTCGTTAAAATATATGCGTTCTCGTATTGCAGACGAAGAATACCCAGACGTCATTGACATTTGCTTGATTAACAGGTGCGCGAATGTGTGCATAAGAACGTATATGGCATTTCTCTTTATGTTCAGAGTCCATCCTTTAGAAACGCAAAACTCCTCATAGCACTCTTCATACCTCTGTGAAAGTGCTTTGACAGAGGGAATATCAAGCCAGCGGCT
Source organism: Faecalibacterium sp. An77 (assembly GCF_002161315.1). NCBI lineage: Bacteria > Bacillati > Bacillota > Clostridia > Eubacteriales > Oscillospiraceae > Faecalibacterium > Faecalibacterium sp. An77. The sequence goes on along the minus strand of NZ_NFHK01000028.1, from coordinate 32,502 downwards.
CAATGCAGCTTTATTAAACTCAATAAATACACCTTCACCATTTACTTCGGCGGCTGGTAACCATTTTTCAGTTTTCCCCTTATTGAGATATACTATATTGGTCTGGGCATCCGCATCCGGATCTGGAGCATCCACACGAGTAAATCCAAGAAGAACTTTTACTTCTCGAAGGCGTGTGATTCTGATGATACGACTAAAATACGGTTTCAGATATTCTGGCAGTGAATCTTCTTCTGCTTTGAAGTGTTTCTTGTTTGAAGCATACGCTGGATCATTGTGATGGGTGATAGCGTCATACTCCATTTGCTTGATCTCTTTGAACTCGGTAATATTACTTAATCTTCGAGTAAGGGCTTCATCAAATTCCTTACGAGAATATCTCTCTGCAAAGTATTTTTTATATGCAGCTGTGATGCCGTCATCTCCCATTATATCCTTCAGTAGTTCAATATCATGAAGATGTTCATCAATCAAATTATATAAAGGATTTACCCAAGGCGGAATAGAGATCGCACTTCTACTTACAGAGAAGTAGACATTGGATGCACCTCGCTGCGACGGAATGACTTTTTTGTCACACCTCTCATTCCTCGATCTCGGACGAAATGGGTGATGTCCCATACAATGTAAATCAGAGAAGTTCTCTCCCTGAGTGGCTCCACTCATGCTACGCTTTGCCCCGCATAGCTTACACTCAACCCACATATCAGCAAGCGTAGAAGTGTTACCAGTAGAATACATTCTAAGCTGCCCCTTGCAGTTGGTCGCCCCCCGATGGACCCACCAATTCCAAGGGAAATCATCCATGTGCCCATTTTCGCAAATCGTGATAAATCGAGAGGGATAAGCAGGCTTGTGGCAATCCGGACAATTTACTCCAAATCTCAGATAACAATCCAAGTCAAAATTGTCTCGCATATCAAAAAGACGCCCGCACTTCAAGTTGGAACAAACATGAATATATGGGAAAGAAACAACCGGAACATCCCCAGAGTAAGAAGTTCTCGGCATATAGAAACAATCGACTCCAAGATAAGAAGCTAATCTACCATCGATAATTTTTTCGCCTTTTTCCTTCCAGTAATTTATGTCTAATACTGTTACAGAATCTTTGACAGCGTCAACAATTGCACCGGGGCCAAAGGTGGTGATAATTTGATTTGGGCGTAGTTCACCCAATTTATTGTTATCATATCCAGCCATATCATTCCTCCGTGTAATAGAACATATTTGCAGCATTTTCCACTTCACGCATAGAGTTAAGTGTAGCCTTTTCAGTATCTTTACAGGCTTGGCCGTAATAGTTCATGAGCCGATTGTATCTTTCTGTTCCATAGACGTAATACCGCAAAGGCTTGCCTTGGGCGGCTAAAATTTTCCACCAATCGACAAACTGGTCAATCTCAGCATCAGCGTCTTGTCGAACTTCTGGTTTGACTATATTCAGACGCTCCAGAATTAGAGACTTTATCTCCGCCATCTGCTCTGCAGAAAGAGCTGCAATTTCAGCAGCGCCCTCATTGGAAGCCATATCTGGATATTTGAGCCGTATTGCTGAAATGATCAAAGCGTGTAGCACACGATCTCTAGCTCTTGCAGAGAACGGCGTTGCAGTAGTTCCTTCTACAAATCTGTATAGCTGAGAGTGGTAACCAGTGAAATTCTCATAATGAGAAAGATCACGAGGACGATACGGATTATAGAGAGTAAATACTAGACCAGGGAACGCACGACCAATTCGGCTTGTAGCCTGAATATATTCGGAATTTTGCTTCGGCTGACCGGTTACTGCCATTAATCCAAGTCTGTCAACATCCATACCAACTGCTATCATATTCGTTGCAACCGCAGTATCAAGACAATCCTTAGAATCACAGGTTGCCTCAAGCTGTCTTAGCTTGTTAGGAATTTCATAAGACGACATTCTCGATGTGATTTCAACTCTTTTGTTGAGATAACGAACTCTTTCCATGTTATACTTCGTTTTAATTCGATAGATTCGCTTCGGAATATCGTCTTGTAGCAAACGAACGGCACCGCCCAACTCTCGAATACTGTTATAGTACCCAACTAGTGAATAGTAGGGATCAATGACATCCTTGTACTCGTCCTCTTGGGCAAGTTGGAACGAAGTTTGGAGAATAATTGCATACATTCTTAGCAAAGTGGTCTTAACCGATTGCCCTGGTGCGCAAACTCCCACATACTTTCGGAACGGATCATCTTTAATAGGAACTTCGTTTATAAAGAAACTATCTCCAATCTCAAAACCATTCGGCGGAAATTGTGCCGTGGATTTACGCGCATAAAGACACTTTGTCTGTTCAGATGCATTTTTTATAGTAGCAGTTGAAACTACATATTTGGGCTTAATTCTTTTTTCGCCATAAGTACACATTTCCTCTATGATGGTCTCATATGCACCATATACGGTTCCGAGCGGACCGGTAATCAAATGCAACTCATCTTGGATAATTAGCTCCGGCGGAAGGAATGGACGAATTGGTTTTAATGTTGATGTTGGCAAATTTTGTGTTCTGTTATGCCGTTTATGTTCTTCACCTATGGCAACATATCCATCTCGACTACAAACTCTATCTACCCGTCCAAATAGGGCGTTGGTTTTAACGTCCCAAGGTAAACGGGCGAACTTATCAACCGTGGACAGAATAATTGTCGGACACTTTGCATAGATTTCTTCATCCACAAGATATACCGGAATCCGAATCCGCTTTTGCTTGTATTTATAGAACAGGCAAGTATTGTCTGCACAATAAATTGCAACGGATTTCTGCTCAGGATCAATATAGAACTCTTCTTCCGTAAGTGGCTTTCCGCAGAAGGGACAAGTTAACAGTTGCTTATAGAGCAGGTTGCGTTTTCTTTTCGCCTCACCCGGCTTATCAGTCTTTTCTACTAGCTCCTCGAATTTGTTTGGTGTTACACCTCCACCAACCCAGAAACCGATGCTGATTGGCTCGGTTCCATACTTGGGATATGTTTTTTGACGGATTAGTTCAGCGGCAAGAACCATTTTCGTTATACGATCTCGTTGTTGCGTAGTCAGAAGACGAAGTGTGTAGCGAAGTATTGCCGTTACGCCACCATCAGAATTATATTCAGATGTATCCGACGCTCGTAATCTTCTGTTTGCAATAACAAATGCCATCAATCCCAAATATGCCTCTGTTTTACCACCGCCAGTCGGAAAATAAAGCAGATCAACTACTTCACGGTCTTTATGCAACGGATCTACAATTCCGCTTAAATTCATCAGAATAAAAGCAATCTGGAAAGGTCTCCATCCAAAATCGGTGTCCGGATTTCTTGGGTCTACAAAATCCTTGAAATTACATTCTATGCCAGCGCCATGCTTCTTAGAGTAACTCATAATATTTCTCTGAAGCAGCATGGAACGGTTCATAAAACAAAATGCATCAAACGCAATCTCGTTACTTGTGATAAGGAAAATACCTTCACGAATTCTGTTTAATGCTTCTCTACAATGGGCAACTACTTTGTCACCTATCGTACTCTTAAATTCCTGACGGGTCATTTTCTCATCTGAGACAAGTTTTTGTTCAATCCATTTATCATATGAATCAGCTAAAATATTTAACCGTTCAAGGATACCATCTTTGTTTTTAGGATTAGACATGAATCGCATTGAGAAAAAGAACTTATCAAATCCTTTCAAAGCAGCGCTTACACCAGGAAATTCATATTCAGGAATGAAATCAGATTTTATCCATGCTGTTTTTCCATCAATAGCCTCATCCCATGTTGCAGCACAATTCCTACCACGCCCCAAAATCGGACGTTGTTCAAAGTAGAACTCATCTTCAGCAAGTACATCTCGACAAATATTTTCAGAAAAGAAAACTCTATCTCCATTGGCGGAATATGCTTTCAGTTCGACTTGGAACATCATGGATTCCACATCATTCTCGGAGTTTTTACGACGATTTATAACATAGGCTGTTACCAGCGAATACCTCGTTTTTAGAGGTATTCTGGAAATATGTACGACGACATTTGAATCTTCTACCAGACGGAATTCTGCATTTCTTTTAAAAGAGGTAAAATCAATGCAAATTGTGGATTTCATTGGCTGTCGGGTAAAACTAGTATGGTTATATTCCTTGCCATCTTTCCCGACTTTCTTGTCCACAAAGCATACATAGTCACCCCAAGAGACATCAATGTTAATGCTCTTAGTGGATGATGCGATGTAAAAACTAATACCTATAGACGTAGGCAGCTTAAAGCTGGTTGTCATTATAGGTTCATTATCATCATCTTCACCAGCAGTATAATCGTCAGAATCACCATACGCAATATCGGCATCTACCTCTTGTTCGCCAGCGGTAGCAGTGCCTTTATCAACAGCCTGAGAAGCAAGCATCCCTACAATATAGGCACTTCTCGGATTTTCATCTAATACCTCATCGTCAAACTGCGGCCCCATCAAGTCAGTTCTAAGAGCATTGATAATCACCTGCCGCACTTTTGCATATTTGAATCTATCAGGCAAAGTTATCCCTCCTTGATCTTATGTGCTGTACCTAGGGTATACTTACAGGTGTTTCCAAGTTTGATGTTATCATCAGAAATCAAGCGATACTCCCAAACCTTATGGTCAGGATCTGCTGTAGATGCAAAATGACACCATTTGATACCTTCACGCGCTTTTGTAACCACTTCATCTGCGGTGATTTCATTGGAGGCTTTTACTTCTACCATGAATTTTCCACTTGTTGTCTCCACTAAGAAGTCTGGGTTATACTGTTGACCAGCCTGCCAAAAAAGGCCCAACTGATTCAAAGGTGGTTTAATCCAACGAATCACGTCTGGATCTTCTTCCAAGATGATAGAGAACAGACGCTCAGGATCACTGTCAAAAGCATTTTCGGTATAATATGCCTTCTTATATCCTGTAAATAGGTATTTCTTGATATTTGCCTTATCCGTGAATGGTTTATCAAAACGAACGCGACCATCTTTTTTGACATTCTTTACGAATTTGCGGAAGAGGATCAAATCTTTCTGAACGATATGAATGTCCTCGGTTTTACATTCTGTATGTTCAAAGATCTGTTTTCTGATGTCGGAAACGATCAGGGAGGCATAACGACGAACTATCTTACGCTTGTCCTCTTCATTACCATCAATCTGTGCAAGATATTGATCCACGACGTCAATAATGAAATCAGCATCTTCGTAGGATAGCTCACTGATAGAGTCAAGAAGCATACAGGCTAGGGTATTCAGTGCATCGTCTACTTCCAGAATCTGTGCATCAACAGCGGTTAGAAGCTGCTGGTTAATAGCATCAAATCTCTCGATTTTAGCCATTGCAACTTCAAAATCTGAAATATTCCTCTTGACTTCAAAGCGATTGAATTTGACCTCAGAGGTTGTCTGTACCAAAATCTTCGGTACAGAAATAGCCTTACCGGAATATTCCTTGATTTTCTGAACAAATTCATCCTTAGACAAAGGTTTCTTACCTTTGCCATCTACCGGTGAATCATGAGTTATTTCATCGGGTTTAGTTGCCGCATTACCGGCTTCTGTGCCAAAAATTTGCTCCATAGTAAGCTGTTGCATATCGGATGGTATTTGTTCTTGCTTCTTTCCAGAACCAAAAGCCTTCAAATATGCCTCGTACAATTCCTGTTGCGTTTTTGTGTTGGTATTGATTTCTGAAAAAGACTTCACACCAGCATCAGTTACAGCAAAGTCAAAAATAGTGAGCTGATCTTCGTCAACAGGACTGCTAATATCTACTGTGTCTGAAGGTTCAACCACAGACTTGTCCAAATCTCGATACCGGAAAATATCACTATTTTTAATTTCGTCCACCAATTCGCGGTAATGATCGTGAGCGACAATATCCAGTGTGTCAATATCCTCATTGCCAGTAGTTTGGCCAAAAGGTAGACGAAGACCGCGGCCAATAGTCTGCATAGCCAAAATGTCGCTTTTGGCTGCGTTCAACGGAATGATAGTGAAAAGATTGTTGACATCCCAGCCCTCTTTCAGCTTGTAGACATGAAGAACAATTTCAACTGGATTCTGGGTGTATTCAATGGAAAGGAGCAAGCGGATGTTTTCCTCCGATTCATCGCCCTTCATATTGGAATGGATTTCAATAACTTTACCTTTGTATCTACCATTCAAAAATCTATCGTTATCAATTAGTGTGCGGATCTCCTTGGCATGATTTGTATCACGGCAAGCAATCAAAACGATGGGCTTTACATACGGCAGGCCATTGTCATTACAAAATTGTCGAATAACTCCCTTACGATGCTCATGCAATGTTAAGCCATCGCGTATTTTCATTTCCTCAATGTCTTCTGCGTTATATCCAGCCATGTTAGAGCGTCCCATGACAACAGGAGTTTTCAAATATCCCTCTACAGCACCCCGTGCCAAGTCGTAGGCATAAATTACGTTATTGGTTGATTTAGGAGTCGCTGTAAACTCTAATCCCAAGACAGGCTTAAGAAAGTTAATGGCTTTCATGGAAGCTGGTGCATAGTAACGGTGCGCCTCATCCATGCAGATTACAAGATCATCAAAACTGGAAAGGACCTCTGCAAAGGACATTCCTAGGGTTTCTTTGAACTTATGGAAGTTAAACTGGGTGTCAGTCTTGCTGTTAAAAATCTTGCCGATGTTAAAAATAAACAATTCAATTTCTGAGCTTTTTTCAAACTGAAGGCTCATCTGCTCATATCTTACAGGATAAGAATCATAGTTTTCGCCGTCATACACTTTTGGGCGTCCCATTTCTGATTCTAATCCCTTAAAGATATACTTGGGATGATTCAGATTAGACTCTTTCCGAAGTTTTTCATAGATTGTATTGCCCGGTGCCAAAATAAAGAAATGGCGATACCCCTTCGTCTTGTAGAGATAATAAATACTTGCACCCATAAGGCGTGTTTTGCCAATGCCGGTTGCCATAGCATAGCAGAAAGAGGGAAAATCAAATTTATCGTCGACTTTGATTTTACGTTGCTTTTCACAGTATTCTGTTGCAACAACCTCAATCACTACCTTACTATCATTCTTGTAATCGCAGTGAGTACTGATTGCATCCAGATAGGAAAGTGCTTCCTGCTGGGGTTTGCGCAAGCTCATGGCATATCCAATTTTAGCGACAATACCAGCCATTTATCGCACCTCGCTTTCAAAAGTACACTTGTCCAGCAGATCCTTCGGGATACGTTTAACTTCGATATTCTCTGGAAGCCTCAGATCAGACTGGACCTTTGTACTATACACCAGCAGTGATTGATCTTCACCAAGAGTAGTTGCAATAGAACGAATGTACTCAGCGTTTACAAATTCTTTTGTGATATGGATGAATCTCTTTTCGGAAGAATGTCCATGATACACTCCGTCTGGTTTGTATTTGAATCCTTCAATTTTGCAAATAGCTTCACACAGCATTTCAAAGGTGTACTCAGGATTTATTTGATAAATTGGTAACCGCTCATTTTTGACCAACAAGCTGGGCGCTAGTTCATAGAAGTGATAACCACCTCCGCCTTGCCAGTTCACAGCTTTCGTAATCCCTGAACTATCTTCACCAGAAACAATAGCATCTAACCGTTTTTTGCAGTGTGTATAAGCCTGTTCTCCCATTTCAATTCCTATATATTTTCTATTCATTTTATGGGCTACTGCAATTGAAGTCCCTGAACCCAAAAAAGAATCCAAAAACCACTCTTGTTCATTAGAGGCTATCTCAAGCACTCGTTTTATCAGGTGTTCGGGTTTTTTCCCTTTTGGGAAGGATACCCCACCTTCATTGTGAAGATTGTTTGACAGAATATCATCCCAAAGCGTAGTTAATGGCTCTGCTGTAACAAGTTCACCATCTATTTCTCTTAATTTGTCCTTGTAAAATAGAATCCTTTCACCTTTGATAAAGTACATATCAGGATTGTTTTCTCTATGTAAGTAATAGATATTTGTTGAATCTTCCAAAGACTCTTTGATCTTTTCTTGAATATCTTTACCAACACTCTTCATATCTGGACGGGCTGTACGAATGACTGATGCAGCGTTAGAGATAACAAAGTCATCCATTAGTTTAGGATTCTCCTTTATTTCCTTTCTTGCATCAGACAAAGATAATCCTTTTGCACTGGCATAGGCTTCTGCCAGCGTGACGATATTCCACTCAGAAAAAGGATCTTGGATATTCGTGATGAATTTGGTGTACCGTGTATCACGGGCTGTTTTTTTTGTATATACTCTATTTGGTTTCCATAGGGCTTTATCCTTTGCAACCATAATAATAAAATTTGTGGTCGTGACACATCCAGGATTGATCGCCTTATGGCCAGTAGCCGCTCCTTGCTTGAAGGTAATCAGATACAAGCGATTATGCCTTCCAAACACCTCATCCAACAGGATCGTAATGTATGGAAGATACGCATCATCAATATGAACAAACATAGTGCCATCGTCACTAAGCAGTTCATGCAACAACTGTATCCTTTTACGCATCAGACTAAGCCAGATAGACATCTCAAGATTGTCATCGTAATTTTCAAATGCTTGTCCGGTATTAAATGGTGGATCAATATAAATGCACTTAATTTTTCCGGCGAAATCCTGTTGAAGTGCTTGTAGAGCAATCAGGTTATCGCCGTGAATTAACATATTTTCACTATGGGGGTCTCCATACGACTTCTCACGATCTTCAACTAAAATACGTGGTTCAATCACTTTGTCATCATATTTTCCAACCCAGGTCAATTCCAATTTTCCTTTATGTTCCATAATTGTGTCTCCAATTCCTTTCTATCAGAACTTTAGCACAACATTGACAAGTAAAATTGGCTGAATATCGAATTGCTGATTGAAGTCAACGATCTCTTTTTCAGCCTCTGCTTGGATAGAGGAGACCTTTTGATGGAAGGCAGTTTGTACCTTTTGAAGCTGTTTCTTTTTCTCCTCAACCTTTTTGCGAATATCAATCTTCTGTAAAAAGTCCTTTGCTGCTGTGGCTTGGGCAGACAGCTGCTCAATTTCCGTTGTCAGCTCAGAAATCTGGATATTCAACTGTTCTCGCTGAATATCAGCCCAGTTCTCTACCTTGCGTCTGTTGTAATCCATCACAGGTTTAGCTGTCGCTTGATACTTGGCCAACATCTCTTTAACTAAAGTGTCATAAATATCTTTATATTGCGCCATCTCTTCATCCGTTGGCTTAAAGTATCTAACATCACCATCATCCACCGCCTCAAGTGCGCCAACGATGTCGTCTTCGGTGAAGTCAATATATCTGCCTTGCTCATCACAGAGCAGTAATACTGGGAAAAGCATCTCACAATTAGATTTGCAAAAAGCGCCGACAAATAAGGTTCCATGCGAACCGAAAGTTTGCTCACCCCAGTTATCAATTTTCCAATAACAGGTTTTTCCCTCGACCTCTGGGTCAGCAACCTGAGACCAATAGTCCACTTCTCGTAGATACCGATCTATATCGTTTTTTGTTTTCTCAAGTGCGGCGCCCTTTGCGCCAGTACTTTCCGTCATTAAAATTGAACGCAGCTGAATGGCCTTTTTGTTGCGCTTAGCATCAAGTTGGCGATCCAATTTATCAAATGCCTTTTTGAACTCTGCCCTAGTTCCGCAATGCTGATAAATATCGAGAATTGTTTTTTCAAAACTGCTTCCTGATTCCAGTGCTCCCAATGCAATGTCTGACGCACCGAATACACCGTCAAACAATTCGAATTTCTTTGACAAAATCTCATAAACACGTCGATCAGCTTCGTTACCAGTGTTCAAAAGGTTAATTGCAACAACATCATGCTTTTGGCCATAACGGTGACAACGACCAATTCTTTGCTCAATCTTCTGCGGGTTCCAAGGAAGGTCATAATTGACAACAGTGTTACAAAATTGAAGATTTAAGCCTTCAGAACCAGCGTCTGTTACGACGAGAATTCTGGAATGTTCCTTAAAATAATCCACAATAGCGTGTTTATACTCAACTCCGCGACCATAGTTAGTCCTGCCAAAGTTTTTCACCTTCCACGCACGATAGATTTCTTTGGTCATGTCATCGTTAAAGTCACCATTGAACAAAAGAATATCATCTTCATCGAATCCGTCCTTGCGCAACTCAGAAGCAATATATTTCTGGGTTCGCTTTGATTCTGTAAACACAACAACCTTTTGCGGAATACCTTGTTTTTCTTGATGCTCAAAAGCCGCATGAATCGCAGTTTTCAAGGCTTTTATCTTGGCATTGCTTTGGATACGGCTTGCAGTCTCTATGATCGCATTAACCTCATCAATTTCAGCTTGTATCTGCTGCTTTTGAAAAGCGGTATCCTCATCATCGATTTCCTCAAAACCAGATTCATCAATTTCATCTTCTACAAATTCCCAGAATAAATCGAAACCATCTTGAGCATTTGCTGATTTTGTGCCTTCATATAACTTTTCAAGCCTCCTTTTCAATACCTCAAATGTTTCTATCAAGGCATAACTTGACGAGGCAAGCAACTTTCGGATAACTAGTACAATTAACCCTTTGTTTGCATTAGGGATAGAATACAAAGCATCACGCTTTAAGAAATTGTTCACACGCATATATAGTTCGACTTCATCGGGAGAAAGAACGAAATCAATCGTTCGACATTCTCTTTTTTTGAAGTCCATATATTTTCCAACATCCCGTCTAAGCGTTCGGTACAAAACAGGGATGAGTTCTCTTTTTAGTTCTGCATAGTCCTCCTCTTCGATAAATCTTTTATTGAATACCTTTTCGCTACCGAAAATGCGTGGGTCAATAAAGGAAATCAAACCATGAAGGTCTGACAGGCTATTTTGCAGAGGAGTAGCTGTAAGCAGAATTTTCGGTATACCTTGAGAAAGGTCATAAAGCCTTTTTGCACGTTTTGTGCCATGAAAAACATTACGAAGATTATGAGCTTCATCAATGATGATAAAGTCCCACTTCACATTTGGAAAGCGTTTCATGAGCTTAGAGGAGTAATCATAAGAAACCAAAACAATTCGTACCTTGCTTTTGTCCTCCAGCCAAGTTTTCCATCTCGCAAATTCACTTTCTACAGTGAATCGATCTAAAATCATAGAATCTAAGCCGAACTTATCTTCCAGTTCAATCTCCCACTGTTTTCGCAGAGTTGCTGGGAGTGCAATCAAGACACGCTTCGCCCCTGAATCTAATACATATTTGAGAGCAAGACCGGCTTCAATGGTTTTACCGAGACCAACTTCGTCCGCAAGAACAATACCCCCAGTTTTCAGAGCCTGAATTGCAGCACAAAATGCATTGATCTGATGGGGATTGATTTCAATGTTAGTATCTAATAGACAGCGGAAGGGAGATTTTTTCAGCTCTACTTTTTTGAATTTTCCGTATTGTTCTAAAAGCAAGTTGCTCTCCATCATTATTACTCCTGTCCTTTATCCAGTTGCTCAGCTATTCCTAGAGCAATTTCCTTTGCCATAAGAGGGGGGACCGCATTTCCTACTTGGATAAACTGTGCAGTTCTTGGCCCCTCAAAAAAATAACTATCAGGAAAGGATTGAATGCGAGCTGCTTCTCTGACTGTTATGGAACGGTGCTGCTCCATATCCGGATGAATAAAGTAGTGTCCATCTTTTGAGAGATGTGCGAGAATAGTATGGCAATATGGTTCATCACCTTCAACAACTTTGAAACGGTCCACAAAGGAAGTTCTATTTTTATGTGTTTTAAGTTTCTCGGGCAAATCATTGTAGTTTAGACGCTTGTGGCCATCATTCCACAGCGATATTGCCCGTTTGTAAATTTCAATATCTTGCTCTTTGTTTGGTCGGCTCTCATGAAGAGTGAGAACATCTTCTACTGTTCGCACTTCGGTTTCTGTAACACATTGACTCCAAGTTTTAGAGCGATACTCTGTTGAGCTGAGACCGGGTGTGAGTTTTGGAAGATCAGACAATAAATCATTTACGGTGAATGGTGTCTCTTTTTTTGAGAACTTTGGATAGGACATCATGCTGTTCTTTAACCATCCTACTATTATCATTCTACGCCGACTTTGCAGAACACCAAAGTCCTTTGCATTTTGTTCATTACATTCTACTGTATATCCGACTCTACGAAGATATTTTTTTAAGTTCTTAAAAGTTGTTCCCTCATTTGCAGAAGAAATCCCCATCACATTTTCAAAGACAAACATTCTGGGTTGATATCGCTTTAAAACTCGCGCATATAGCTTATACAACCCATTTCTGGGATCTTCAGACATGGGGTGGCTCATGTGGCTACTTTGTGCACGCCCAACTAGTGAATAGGCTTGACAAGGAGGCCCGCCGACTACTACGTCTACGTTCTGAATGTTCCGTATCTTCATAATCCCATCGATGGTTTTGAAAATCGCCGGAAGTGTATCATCGGACATTGCTTCACAAATGACAGTTTTTACGATATGATTAGGAATTACCTTCAAAAAATCTTCACGAGCGATATCACCGCGCAGATAGCGATAGTAAATGTCCAACTGATCTGTTTGCTTTAAGTAGTAATAGGCACTGCGTGTTATCAAAGTCTGTGCAGCAAACGCATTCATTTCTACATGGGCTATCGGATTAAAGCCAGCCTGAATGAAGCCTTCAGATAGTCCCCCTGCTCCTGCAAATAAATCTATAAAATTATAATTGTCCTTGCTTGGGATTCGATTAGGCATGCTGATTCTCCTGTTCTATAATTACTTTTCCTATCCAGAAGCAAGGCAACTGCTTTCAAACGGCTCGTAGTTGCATTAGTCTTTAATTTGCCGCATAGCAGACACATTGTGCTTGCTTTTCCCAGTTTCCTGGCGACACAAACCCATACTAAGTTCCTTTTGGAATGTTCCCTGCAACAATGTCACATCATCGATTTGCTTTTTCTCCAAAAGGTTATGTTCTGCGTCTTATTAGTCATAAGTAGTCATGATTTAATTTTATCATCAATTAGAAACTCGGTCAACGGGCGTCTAGATGTTAAGATCTCTTTAACGTATTTGGATTTATATCAGAAAGAGAGATCATCAAACAACTAATAGGTATTGGTTGTTAAAAAGTGGCAGGTGTAAAACACACCTACGGCAAAAAATCGATACAGCAGCCTCTTGTAGCGAACTGCTGTTCCTGTAAATTCATTGGTTGTGCTCCGGTGTCTTTTTTCTTCCTTCCGCTTGATCTCGGTTTCCTTCTGTTCTTTTTCGTCCAGCATCACAGACACAATCTTTTGTGCCGTCAGCCAGTCCTGCATTTGTGCTTTCTGCTGGCGGTATTCGGCGTAGTTCTTTTTCTTCCGCTCCAGAAGCTGTGCATACTCAGCATTCAGGTCCCGAATGCGGGGCAGCTTTTTCAGATCTCGCTGATTGAAGGCTTCCTTGGCTGCCTTGTGGAGGGTCAGGGCCTGCCGGTGGGTTTCAAAATACCCCTTGCTGAAACCGCTGGCCTTGTATGCTTGGTAGATATCCCGTGTTTTGACATAGTTCAGAATGTGGCCCCGCAGCACCGCAATCTCGGCAAGGCGGAATTCATCGGCCCGGATGGAATCTCTCAATTCCTCTGTTTGCTGTACAATGGCCGAGGTGCGGCCATTCAGCTGGTCCAAGCTCTCGATGCCGTTCTCCTGCAGAAAGAGCAGTGCTTTGGACATCTGCTTCAGGTTGAACACTTTTGCCCAGCAGACATAGCCTTTCCCCTTCCCCGCTGTCATCTTTTGCTGAATATCAATCAGCAGGTTCATCTTCCGGGCAGGCTGCTTTGTTCGCTTGTCCGGCTTGTGGGGCTGGTGTTCCCGCTGTCCGGCAAACACGAGCGTCAGATCTTCCTGGGTGTATCCTTCTCCCAGAGATTTGAAGCGTATAAATTTCTTTTGATCCTTCCCTCGAATGGCCGGATACTTGCCTTCCTGGTACTCGTATCCCGCCTGCTCAAGGAGGCTCACCAATTCCTGAAAGCTCTGCGGTTTCTGCCGCATGGCCGCATCAATGTCAGCCCGGATCTGGTCCCGGATGGACAGGCGTTCGGGATACTTGTACTTTATGCGTTCCCTGTAGGGCTTCGGGGTGATGACAGACAACTTGTGTTCCAGGCAGATCATGTCACTGAGCTTAGACAGAACCAGCCAGGACAGATGAAAATCCCGGAATTTCCGTGTACAATCCAGGGAAGTCGAGTTGAAAACGATGTGATTGTGGATGTGCGACCTATCTGTATGGGTGGCCACAATGAAAGCGTGTTTGCCCTTGGTAAATCGTTTGGCCAGTTCCTGGCCAATGGCATTTGCTTCTTCCGGCGTTACCTCCCCCGGTTTGAAGGACTGCCGAATCTGATAAGCGATCACGTCACGCTTCTGCCGCCGCCCGGTGATATGCTCATACTGACGTTTTGCCAATAGAAACTCCTGATCTGCCGTCATGGGGTCGCACTCATAGGCAGTGACAAGTTCTCCATTGTCCGTTTTCTCCGGGTTCTGCACATAATCTGTCCGGGCGCGGAGACACTGGGCAATGCTCTTGCCCTTGTTGATGTGCAGGGCGATTAGGCGTGTGGCAGCCATTGATTCCACCTCCTCACATAAGCTGGAGCCTGACGTTGTCTGCTGAATAACAGTGTGCTATACTTGAAACAAATCGACAATCTGCAGTTTTTGATTCAAAAAGTAAAGACCAAACCGACAAAATTCTCCCTGTGACACGTTTCCAGGGCAAGAGAAATATACATACAAGGAGGAGTCTTTATGAGTTTCAATCTTTGCGTAACCAATCTATTCCGGTATGCAACCAGTGAACTCTCCCAGGATGCATTCATTTGCTGGCTGCTCTCCCACCTCACCGAAGATGGATGGGACTCCGACCCGCAGATCCGTGAATGCGCCATGGTTTTCATGAACCGGATTCTCCGGAGTAAAAACCAGCAGGGCTACTGCGATGATTGGCGGGTTCAAAAAATAGAGAAGCAGTACGACAACATTGACGTATTGGTTTATTTCAACGATTTCCGGATCATCCTGGAGGATAAAGTCGCTACAAACGTCCATGATAATCAGATCGAGCGATACAAAGAGGCTTTGTTGAAATCTGAACCGTGGCTTTCCAGAGACAATATCATTACGGTGTATTATAAGATCTTTGACCAACCCAGACCGGAGAAAGGTGTGGACTGCGAATTCACACGCGAAGATTTGCTGTCCATTTTCCAGCGATATCAAGAAACCATTGAGAATCCCATCTTCCGCAACTATCTGGAGTACCTGGAATGGATTGAATACAGGGCAAACAGTTATCAGTTTTTAAAAATCGAAGACTGGACCCCAGATTCCTACAGGGGCTTTTTCAAACACCTGCAGAAGGACCTGGAAAGCGGACCAAACCCTTTGTGGGGGAAAGACTGCTCCTGGGGATATGTGTCCAACCCCTCGGGCGGGTTTATGGCCTTGTGGTTGAGCGATCTTTTTACGAGCGATGAACTTGATGCCATGGGTCTGACAGAAGACATCTGCGATAACCTGTACCTCCAGATTGAGAACGATATTATCGCGGTCAAATATTCGGTCGATCCTAAAAACAATCCTGCCCCGTCAAAATCAACCCAGGCTAGGCTGACTTTGTATGAATATCTGAGAGACCAACTGGACGGCGAATTTGAAAAGAAAACCTTTCGTTATGGTACATTCATGACTGTTGGATATATCCGATACAACGAGTCAAATTATCATCAGCAGCTGGCCAAAATTCTGAACGCACTGCAATCCAAGTGTGTCGGAAAAATCATCTGAAAAGCTGTTCTGTCGGCATAGCCCGGCACATACTTGAATCCATCTCCAAATGGCATCTTTCTGCAAACTCAATCTGTGGGAGAACATATCACAAAAAGTGGGGAGTCCGGCGTTTTTGCCGGGCTCCCCATATATTTTTATTTCGTTTTCTCTGGAGGGATAAATTCCAGCAAGTCCCCAATTTCACAATTCAGCACAGTGCAGATTCTTGCAAGCACGTCGATGTCCAATCGCGTGATCTCGTTGTTGCAATAGTTGTTGATCTGCGAACGCTGCATTTCCGCCTTATGGCTCAACTTGTTCTTGCTGATGCCAGCCTTTTGGATCAGTTCATCCAGCTTGATGCGAATGGTTCCGTACTCCTCCACGTTCTCACCTCAGCTTATTGTTTTGGATACTTTTCCTATCATTGACAAGTTAAGTGTATCCAACGTACAATAGCTTTAGAAGATGTAAAAAGTCTTGTTAAACTTCTTACACATGGCAAAGGGTCAAACCAAGAGGAACGACTTATGGCAGTGCTGACTTCCTGCGCTTTTACTGGCCACCGTCCATCTCATTTCAGTTTTCAGTATGACGAGTCAGCTCCCGGCTGTATTCGACTAAAAGCTGTGCTGGAAAAACAGATTCTGCGGCTTCATCATCGCGGGGTTACAGATTTCTATACCGGCTGCGCCCTCGGGGTAGATCTTTGGGCCGGAGAAGCTGTTCTTTCCCTGAAACAACAAAATCCCGACCTGCAGCTCCATTGCATCATCCCCTTTGAAGGTCAGGAACGACGCTGGAAGGCTGCCGATCAGGATCGCTATTCCAATCTCTTAAAGAGAAGCTGTGAAGTCCTTGTTCTAAGTCCCCGATATTTTTCTGGGTGCTACCATGCCAGAAATCGGTATCTGGTAGATCATGCCGACGTTCTGCTCGGCGTCTACGATTACAAAAAACAGGAATCCAGTGGAACAGGCTACACGGTACATTATGCGTTGTCTCACAATAAACCAGTGCTTCTCATCCATCCCGAGACCCTGGTGGTCTACGCCAGGGCCCCGGTTTCCCCATCAGGAGCTTAAAAGGCTGCGCATCCAATCTCGCAAATTTTCTGCGTGGATCACCAGTCCGATCATGACAAACAGCGCCAAAAGGATGCCCAGCTCGATCACGGCAAAGATTGCCAGGTCCATCCAGCGGGCTTGTACTAAGCAGTAAATGCAGCATCCAAGGCCCAGCAGAAGGAATGGAGAAATCACATAGGCCGCCACTTTATATGCGATGGTGCCCAGGAAGCACAGCATCCCCAGCAGCAAAATCACCGGCCAAACAAAAATTTTCAAAATCATCCGCATCGAACTTGCCTCCTTTCTGTTCTCAGTATACAGGACAGTCCATTATCCTGCAAGGCTCTCGACTCTATGTAGCACGGTATAGCTTTACTCGCTATACCGTGTTTATTATTCAATGCCGGCCAGTTCCGTCAAAAGCTCCTTCTGCTGCTGCCAGATGGCATCCAGCCGCCTCTGCAAATCCTCAATGTCTGCTTTGTAGATGGAGCCGGTTTCATTGGCGCGTTTTGCGTATTGGTTCAAATTGTTGCTGCAGATACGCAGCAGGCGATTCAACTCCTTAACCTCCTCTAAATCCAGACGAACGCAATATCCATTCAGGGCCATCTTGCGCAGGTAGGCACTTCGATTGAGGACCCCCATATCCAGCATTTTACGTTGGATCTGTTTACGTTCTTCAGGAGAGATTCGCAGCTTAATCATCTCAGACTTTTCCATCACCGCTCCGGCTCCCGCTTCTTGGGAGGCGCTGCCTTGGTCTTACCGGAGGTCGGCTCCTGCCGCAGCTGCTGGATCACCGACGGCTTTTCCTTCTCCCGTTCCCGGACCAGGTCCCTCACCTGATCTACAAATAGATTCACAAGTCCAGGATGGCTATCCACCAGCCACCGGGACCGCCGGTTCGCGCCATCTACTGCCAGTGGCATGGGCACCGTCTGCGCCCACGCTTTATTCTCGCGGGAGAATCGGGCATCCCAGTCCTTGTCCTGTACCGTCGCAGCAAGGACAGTCTGGACCCGCTCGGGTCCAAACTGGTCCAGGACTTCCTGCGCCGCCGCTTTGGCGTCCAGGCTGTTTTCCTTATAGTTGCCGTCGATGGCTCCCTCAATGGCTTCCTTGCAGGAAATGTTGAGCCGTTCCTCCTGCACGGCCTGCTCCGCTTTGCGGTGCTCCGCCAAGCTCTCGAGGCAGCTCCAGACTTCCTCCATGTGGTGCATTTCGGTTGCGTCATACGTGTGAAAGAGATCATCCAGCGGCGTGGGAGAGGCCAGCAGGGCAGCGGCCTGACCTCTGGTCAGATCGTCGTACTCCAGTGCAAGAAGGAAATCCTCCCGCACACTGTACTCATAGCTGCGTTCCAGAATTTTCTCCGGCGGCTGTGTCAGAAGCCAGTCCTTGAACTGCTCCTGTTCCGCAAACATTTTCTTATAAAGGGCTGTGTTCAGTTCCGCATCGGTCATCGGGCATCCGCCTCCTTTTCATGGGTTTTGGACCGGGGCGTCCGGTCAGGCACACTGGCTTTCAGCTCGGCCAGCACGGACGGCTTGCGTCCTTCCTCTTTTGCCTCCACTTTTTCTTCTCCGGGCGCTTCCTGGCTGGGGCTGTCCTCCATGTTCAGAAGGGCGTCCAGCTCTGCCAGGCGGGCAGATTTCGCGGCCAGTTCATCCTCCTGCGGGAAAGGTTTGCCCAGCTCGGCCTGGGCGGCATCCCGCTGCTGAATCAGAGTGCCAAGGCAGTTCTCAGCCTTCTCAATCCGTTCCGGGAAGTTGTCCAGGGCATTGTCCAGCCGGGTGATGTTGCCTCGGGCGTCGGTGCCCAGGAACACATGGTTGGTGGACTGGCCCTTGAAGGCAATCTCGAACTGGTTGTGAAGGGTGCTGAAGGAAAGCTCCATAGGGAAGCCGCGGTAACTGCCGATCTCCACCGCTCCGGCTGAGGGCAGTTCCTGGCAGGCAGCCAGCAGCCGTTCGCCGGCGGTGAGCTTTTCCTCATAGTACATTCCTTTGATGGTCATGCCGCAGAAGCCGTCCTTCACCTGGGGATGTGCTTCTGCGGTTTCTGCGTCCTGCTTCATGCAGGCAATAACCTCTTTTTGGTGCTGGATGGAGGCCGGGAAGGTCTTGAGCAGCTTGTCTTCCAGCCGGTACTGCTGGCTCTGGTGGTCCGCTTTGAGAACCTTGAGCCGGGCCACCTCGATATCGTGGAGTAGGGAGGCATCGCCTTGTCGCATTGCTGCGGTAGGTTTATACCACCCTCTCCGGGAACCGGACTTACACATCTCCATGTATCCGGCTCTGTTATCGTTCGTTCAGTAGCAGCTCACTGATTGTGAATTGCAATATGACATTTCTTACAAACAACCAAAGTTTTACGTCGCTTTGCGATCATCATAATTTCCCATGTTTTTTGCCTTTAAGGTTTTTGATCTTGTTTACATGGTGAACTTCATAGCAATCGCTTTCAGTGGTACCGCATAGCTCACAGATTTTTACGACTAACCGCCGTTCGAGGGCGGTTCTGGAATATCCGTATTCAATTGCTGCATTGCATACGAGATCTGTTGGATTCACTTTCCCTTTGCAGGCAGAGTAGTCGGCAAAGTAACACCGCTTCATTCCTTTTTTAGTTTCATAAGGAATACCCCATTTTCCTTTTTTGTCTTTGAACCTGTCAATGACTTTGGATATGGTGCATTTGTGCTTATTTGCCAGTGTTTTAAGACAGCTGTATTCCATGAGATAGGACAGGTAACACAACTTATAGAAATTGCTGGCTATCCCATAGTAGTTACAGATTCCTCGTAATTCTGCATTGTAGGCTGAGACGATTTCCAAATCTGTGAGTCGCAAAAGAGATTTACGATGGAATGGCATGAGCTTCCCATCTGGCTTCTGTATCGCAATTTGATTTGCAAAGATAAACTTGTGAATCTTATCCTCGAACGGAATGGCCAATTCACAAGAGTTGTTAAGAGTGCGTTTTGTCTTTTTCCCAGGTCCGCCGCGCTTGATAGTGCTGCTTCTGCGAACTCGGATATCGTAGCCCAGAAATCTCGCACTTTTACTGCTGTGAGTAATAAGCGTCTTCTCTTCACTGAGCTCCATTTTCAGAGTTTCACGAATGAATTCAGAAAGTCGGCTTTTGATCCACTGGCAGTCCGCTTGGCTTCCTTTCACACCGAGAATAAAGTCATCAGCATATCGAATATACTTGATACACTTTTTTGTTTGGGCCGTACAGGGCATTTTCAGCATGAGCTTCCGCTTTTCGTTGTATTCCGAAAGCAATCTCTCCCGTTCAGCGCCCGTGCATCTATTGATGTGATAGGAAAGTTTTTGAATTTCATTGCTTAGCAAGCGGTATTCCGTTCTAATTGGCTCTTGTCCATGGGTGTCAAATTCACGTTTCAGTCTCATTACAAACTTATCCAGCTCATGCAGGTAGATGTTGGCAAGGAGCGGTGATATAATGCCGCCTTGCGGAGTACCACTGTAGGTTTTGTGGTATTTCCAATCCTCCAGATATCCGGCTTTCAGAAATTTGTAAATTAACTTTATAATCCGGGCATCCTTGATTTTGCTGTGAATCAATTCTACAAGAACGTCGTGGTCAATGTTATCAAAGCATCCCTTGATGTCTCCCTCTACAAACCACCGCATACCGTTGAATTCCATTTTTAAGGACTTCAGTGCGGTATGGCAGCTTCTTTTGGGTCTGAATCCATGGGAAACCGGCAAAAAGACAGGTTCATATACTGCTTCAAGAACCATTTGCAGAACTTCCTGTACCAGCTTGTCTGTGAATGTTGGAATTCCAAGAGGCCGCTTCTTCTTAGGATTATTCTTTTCTGGATATAGGTTCTTCTAACAGGCATAGGCTGGTAGGTTTCATCAGCAAGCTTTTGGATGATCTTTGCAATTTTAGTTTCGCTGAATCCGTCTGCCGTGTCTTCGTTTGCACCCTTTGTTGCAGCCCCACTGTTGGCATACAGATTTTGGTATGCCAGAAAATACAGGTCCGGCCTCAACAGGTAGCGATACAGTCGTGTGAAAACTTTTTCTTTGTTTGCGAGTGAGTTTCTACTGATTCTTGCTAAAATTTCAGTTGTTGGCTGCATTTTGAGGATTTCCTCCCTAATCAACTTACCTTTTAGTACACAATAACTACGCCCCTTCGCCATGTAAGGAGTGTTACCCCTCTCAGACTACTATGAGCGTTCCGTACCCATGCAGAATTTTCAGGCTCTACAGCCATAGCCAGATTTTCACCTCCTTTGATTGGCGTTCCTGTTTAGGGTATCCCCAGTTAGCATTGAGCATAGGCAAATGTGGATTGTCGGTCTCCGCTTTCGTTTCCTTGCCATAGGTTCTCCTACAGATTGCACATTGATCTCGATAACCGATTGGTTGACCTGTATAATCAATCGTCAATGTGCAGAGGTTGCAGATACTTTCCTCCGTCTGACCGATAACAGAAATTAGAAACTTGCGTTCAGTAAACCCAACTTAAGCCTCATATCCACTTAACATTGCAGTTCAGTCGCATCAAGGTATCTTTAGATGACTTACTGCTTTCCTGCCGTGCTCTGTTCCCGTGTCGGTTTTCACCTTTCGGTTAGGCAGGTTGTTTCCCGCGTTATCTTACGGGGTAGTGCCTTACACTACTTTGTTCAACACCCTATCTGGGCGCACAAGGTCGATCGTCTCTTTTCCTAGTGCTGCGGCCAGTTCCTCGAGGGTTGTGTTCTCCGAACCGCCCAGAAAGACCTGACTGTCCATGTTGCCAATGATGGTATCGGCGTTGTCTTTGTACAGTGCTTTGAGCTGAGACTGTGCCTGCAGCACCAGGCAGGCCGAGATTTCCCGGCTGCGGATGGTGGCCACCAGCTTCTCCAGGTTGGGAATCTGGCCAATGTTGGCACACTCGTCGATCAGGCAGCGCACATGGACCGGCAGCCGCCCACCATACACGTCATCTGCCTTTTCGCACAACAGGTTGAACAGCTGGGTGTAAACCATAGAGATCAGGAAGTTGAAGGTGCTGTCTGTGTCGGACATAATCAGGAACAGTGCCGTTTTTTGGTCACCCAAGGTGTCCAGTTCCAGCTCGTCATAGGCGGTAATTTCCCGCAGTTCGGCAATATCGAAGGGAGCCAACCGGGCACCGCAGGAAATAAGGATCGACTTCGCGGTCTTGCCAGTAACTGAATGTCAACAGTAATTTAATACTTTCTACGAATCATACAGAAATTTCGGCATTTTGCACATCAGAACGCAACATTCTTTTGACTTTTTCCTGTGCGCTTTCCCGGCACCCGTCTTGAAAATGAATCAGTACGGTAAATTCCTGACCATTGATGGTACGCTTGATAATGGGTGCGTTCTTGTTGGGCAGATTCATATTATCCATTTAATTCCTCCATATAAATCCTAAAAAGGCATCCGACTTCTTTCCAAAGCCGGATGCTCTACAGTTCCATCTTCTGTTCTTGTTCCTTCTGAGGTGCCCTGTCCTGTTTTTGGTTTTGCTCTCCGGCCTGGCGAAGCTGCTCTACCACCGACTGTTTGCCTTCTACCTTGTCCAGTGCTTCTACCTGTTCCGGTCCCAAAACCTGACTGACCCAGTAGCGGATTTCGTTCAGCGGCTTCAACTCTGCCTGCACCTGTTCCAGCTGCCGGGCAAAGGCTGCGTGATCCGCTTGCAGCTTGCTGTACTCTGCCTCTAGGGCATCCAGATTTACGTTCAGGTCAATGTGCTGTGCTTTCAAATAGCGGTAAGCTTTGTTGTAGGCTTTCAGCTCCTCCTGGTGGCTCTCGGCAAATGCGGCCTGCCGCTTCTTCCAGCCGATCTTCAGGTACTTATCATGGACGGGCATCTGTTCCTGGCAAACCGCGACCGCGCTCTGAATCCCGGCAATGTCCTTCATCCGCTTTTCGGCCTTTCTCATACCGGTACTGGCCTGGCTGGCTTTCTGCTTGATGCCAGACAGGACGGTGTTCAACTGCTCCAGGGTTGCAATCTTATGCTGTTGGAGATAAACAACAGCCCTTGCTACATCCTTCAAATCCTTCAGGTCGCCCTTCTGTTGGCCGGACCAAGACCAATCGCTCCGTTCTGCTTTCCGCTGATTCAAGTAATCATTGAGGAGCACCCCAAGGTCTGTGGCGACTGCTTCCTCTTTCAGAAGTTCCTTTTCAGCCTGGACCAGTTCTTCAATCCAATCCAACAGACTCCGAATGGTTTTGCGAATGGCAGACAGCATCTGGTTGGCTGCCTTGATATCCCGGTTGAGATTTCCGATGTTGGTCTGGATGCCTCGCCGCTCCATCTGAACCACCGCAGGCCCCATGTGGACGGTGGGAATCACGTCCAGACCCTGCCGCTCATAGGAACGCAGGTCAAGCCGCTCCGGCCGCTCCGCTGCTTCCAGGTAACGGTTGACGGTATCGGCCCAGCCTTGCCGCCAAATCTCCGCATACTTCTGGTCGTTCCAGTCCACGGTATCTTCCTTATGGCTTTTCCAGTTGCCGGAGGGCAAGCGGATGCGTTCACCGTTTTCATCCAGGTCGTACACCTTCCGGCTCTTGGGGAGCCACTTGCCCTGTTCGTCCATGGCTCGAAGAGTCAGCATCACATGGCAGTGAACATTGTGTCCGGGCGGGGCCGGGTCATGGATGGCGAAGTCGGCGATCATACCTTTGGAAACAAACTGTTTCTCGCAGTAGTCCCGGATCATCTGCGGGTACTGCTCCGGAGGAACTTCTTTGGGCAGAGCCAGTACAAATCGCCGGGCCAGCTGGGCATTCCATTGTTTTTCAGCTGCCTCCACCGAGTTCCAGAGGGTTTCCCGGTTAGCGTATTCCGGCGGAGCATGGGAGGGCAGCATAATTTCCGTATACAGGATGCCGCGCTTGCCAGAGTAGTTTTTGGTTTTCTGATCGTATTCCGAAAACAGCTTCTCCCCGCTCTGGTAGGCTGCGCCTGCCACAGCTGATTGTCCCTTGCTGCGTTGGGTGATCGTGATGTCAAAGTGTGGGTTGGGCAAAGCGTTCACCTCCAAACAAAAAAGGGCTGTTGCTCAACTTTCGTTTTGCAACTGCCCCAATAATATAGCTATACTTGTGGTCGCCGTCATGTAACCATTGCTTATATTGCAGAAACCGTTTTTACGATATAAAATAGCTTTACCCGGAAATGAATAAAAAGCATTAAAATTCCTTTTATTTAACCGTAGGACAAAGTTTGTCAAGGTGATTTTACAATCTTTTTGAAATTTCATTATATTGACATTGCTTTTCCATACTGGGTGCGCTTTGCCTGGTATGGGGCGCGTTGCAGGAGATCGCGATGCAGGCCGCAGAAAAGCTCGAAGACGTGAGCACCGCTGAGTACGAGGCGCAAATGTTTGCGTTCACCAATGAGCAAGTGATTTCCTGCCGGGCGCGGATGGCTGAAAAGTTGTCTACACCCAGATTTTACGTCAAATTTTCAACATTCCTCTTGACAGGCTGGCTTTTGGTGGATATACTGTGACTGAAAATTGCGTGGATTTTTCTGGATTCGATCATCTTTTCGCCACACACCTAGGCGTGTTTTGTCTAGGTGTGTGGTTTTTTTGTACCCTTTAATTTCCATAAAAAATAAATATGTTGTGCTTTTATAGCATTTCTACGACAATTTTTAAGTTCGTTTCCTTCCTCATTTTTGCTTTGTTTCTACTTCTGGTCACTACAGACAAAGCCTTTGAAGCAGCGGGCATACCGCGGGAATTTTACGCCAGAAGCTGGCACATCAGCAATTCTCTTTTTTCTTCTTTATTTTTTACTGCTGGATGCAGGACAGCAGAGCGTTTTTACTAACCGGATTGATCGCACATACCGTTCTCATGCAGGGTAGAGCAGTTTGTGATCCCTCCCTCAACCCGGAATGGTCAAAAAACATTCCATGCTTTAAGAGAATTCGCTGGTGCCAAGAAGTGCAGCGAGCACTTCTGCCAGAAGCAGGACCGGCCTTCTTTCAAATAAGATCGCCGGTCCTGTTTTTTGAAGCAAATATAGCGTCCTGATTTCGTTTATCAGCGCATTCCTGCGCTTTTAAAAAAGTTTTTCATGGAAACCACAAATCATCACAGGAGGTAAAACAATGGCCCAATTTCCCACAAATTTTCTTTGGGGCGGCGCAACCGCTGCCAATCAGTGTGAGGGCGGCTACAACGAAGGAGGCCGCGGTCTTGCGAATGTTGATGTCGTCCCGTTTGGCGAGGACCGTTTCCCTGTCGCGTCCGGGTGGATGAAGATGCTGACGTGCGACGACGCGCACGAGTACCCTTCCCATGAAGCGGTGGACCTGTACCACCACTACAAGGAGGACATCCGTCTGTTCGGCGAGATGGGCTTCAAGTGCTACCGGATGTCCATTGCCTGGACCCGGATTCTCCCGAACGGCGATGACGACACCCCCAACGAAGCGGGTCTCGCCTTTTATGACAGCGTGTTCGACGAGTGCCATAAATATGGCATCGAGCCACTGGTCACAATTTGTCACTTTGACACTCCGATAGCCCTCATTCGCAAATACGGCGGCTGGAAGGACCGCCGCATGGTCGATGCCTACCTGAAATACTGCGCCGTGATCTTCAACCGCTACAAAAACACAGTGCGCTACTGGCTCACCTTCAATGAGATCAATATGCTGCTGCACATGCCATTCATTGGTGCGGGCGTTTATTTTGAGGAAGGAGAGAACCCAGAGCAGATCAAGTACACGGCGGCTCACCACGAACTGGTCGCAAGCGCCAAGGCAGTCAAGCTGGCGCATGAAATCATGCCAGACTGCATGGTGGGCTGCATGCTGGCCGCCGGGCAGTATTATCCGTACACCTGCAACCCGCTGGATGTGCAGGCCGCGATGGAGGCGGACCGGGACAATTACTTCCTGATTGACGCGCAGGTGTACGGCGAATACCCCGTCTGGGCGCTGAAGCGGATGGAGCGCGCGGGGGTGCGCATCGACTGCACCGCGGAGGACCGCCGGGTCATGAAGGAGGGTGTAGTGGACTTTGTCTCCTTCAGCTACTATTCCTCTCGCACCACCTCTGCGGACCCCGAGGTGCTGGCACACCAGAGCCAGGGCGGCAACGCGGTGTTTGCTACTGTGAACAACCCCTACCTCGACGAGAGCGAGTGGGGCTGGCAGATCGACCCAGTGGGCCTGCGCATCACGATGAACAGCCTCTACGACCGCTACCGCAAGCCGCTGTTCATCGTGGAAAACGGCCTCGGCGCAAACGACACGGTGGAGCCGGACGGCTCCATCCACGACCCGTACCGTATCGCGTACCTGCGCGCACATATCGAGGAGATGAAAAAAGCAGTTCTGGAGGACGGCCTGCCGCTGCTGGGCTACACGATGTGGGGCCCCATCGACCTCGTTTCCAATGGCACCGGCGAGATGAAAAAGCGCTACGGCTTTATTTATGTGGACAAACAGAACGACGGCTCCGGCACATTGGAGCGCCGCCGCAAAGACAGTTTTTACTGGTACAAAAAGGTCATCGCCTCCAACGGCGAAGACTTGGACTGACGGTGGGCATTCTGCCGCGCCGCGGCGTGAGAAATAGGGGCACGACCAAGGAGGATAAATCATGGCAAGTAAATATGATGGCCTTGCTCGCATTATTTTACAAAATGTCGGTGGCAAGTCCAACATTACAGGAATCCGGCACTGTGTCACCCGGCTGCGCTTCAATTTGAAGGACGAGAGCAAAGCCAACACAGATGTTCTGAAAGAAACCGACGGCATTGTCACGGTTATTCAGGCAGGCGGCCAGTACCAGGTGGTTATTGGCAATCAGGTGAGCGATGTGTACGATGCAGTCATCTCGGTCGGTCATCTGGAACAACTGGCAGAGGGCCTTGCAGATGAAAGCGGAAACGCCCTGGGAGAGGGCGCAGGCGGCGCAAAACCCAATCTGCTCAACCGTTTTATTGATGTGATCTCCGGCTGTATGCAGCCGATCCTGGGCTGTCTGGGTGCATCGGGCATCGTCAAAGGCCTGCTGGCTTTCAGTGTCTCAATGGGATGGATGGACCCCAGCTGGGGCACCTATCAGGTGTTGTATGCGTTTGGTGATGGATTTTTCTACTTTTTGCCGATTTTTCTCGGCTATACCTGCGCCAAAAAGTTGAACTTTGATGAGTTCATCGGCATGGCAATCGGCGTCGGGCTGGTCTACCCCAATATGGTCGCCATGCAGGGTTCCAGTCCACTTGGCACGATTTTTGCCGGCACAGCGTTTGAGATGAGCTACACCACAACCTTTTTAAAATTACCGGTTTTCTTCCCCGCGTCCGGTTATCCCAGCTCTGTGGTGCCGGTGCTGCTGGCCTCATTGGTCACGGCGAAATGGGTGTATCCGTTCTTCCGCAAAATCTTCCCGGACACAGTCAAGCTTTTTCTCGTACCACTTTGCACCGTTTGCGTTATGTTGCCGCTGACCTACCTTGTCGTTGGCCCGGTTTCCTCGCTGCTGTGCGGTGCGCTGCAGTGGTTCTTTGGCTTGATTTTTAATCTTCCGGTCGTCGGCGGCGCAGTTGCGGGCGCTCTGGTTGGCGCATTCTGGCAGGTGCTGGTCATGTTTGGCCTGCACTGGGGTCTGATCCCGCTGATGTATTCCAACATCGGTACGCTGGGGTATGACATTGTGCTCTCCCCCAACAACGTCTGTTCCTGGACGGAGTTCGGTATCCTGGCAGCGGTCGTGCTTAAAACCAAGAGCACGAAGACCCGCGGTATTGCAATTCCTGCGATGATCTCGGCCTTCTTTGGAATCAGTGAACCGGCCATCTACGGTATTACCCTGCCGAAGAAAAAGCCTTTCCTGCTTTCCTGTGTGGTCTCTGGCATTGGCGGCGCAGTGATCGGGCTGCTGGGTGTCAAGTCCTATCTTTCCGGCGGTTTAGGCCTGTTTGCATGGCCGGCATTTATCAATCCCAACCCAGCTCCGGGCGAAAACCCGCTGTACAGCATGCTTGTGTGTATCGTAGTTGCTGTAATTGCCGTCATTGTTACATTTGTGATCACCTGGTTCACCTACAAAGACGAACCGGACCGCAAGCGCACAGATGCCACACCTGCACAGAAAGCACCTGTTTTACAGGACGAGCGCTCTGATGCTCCGACCGCAGGGGCAGATGGCCTGACAAAAAACGTAATCGTTGCCCCTATTCGTGGCGAGGCAAAGCCGCTGAGCGAGTGTAAGGATGAGGTGTTCAATTCCGGGGTGATGGGACAGGGCGTTGTCATCGAACCGGAAGAAGGACGGGTATATGCACCTTGCGATGGAGAAATCACAAATCTGTTTGAAACGCTGCATGCCATAGGCATGAGCGGACCAGAGAATACAGACCTTTTGATCCATGTTGGTATGGACACAGTGGGGTTAAACGGCCAAGGATTTACCGCCCATGTAAAAACCGGCGACAAGGTTAAAGCCGGTCAATTGCTGCTGGAGTTTGATATGGACTTCATCCGCTCCAAAGGTTTGCCTGTGACTACCCCGGTCGTTGTAACAAACTCGGATGATTACCCCGGTCTGACAGTACACACCGGCAATGTAAATCACGGTGATGCGCTGATTTATTTAAGATAATCAGACAAAAACCTAACTCGTTGCCACACAGTATTCACTATGAGAGAATTTTCAGAAGTAGTTCGTATGTTGTTGTATTCTGTTTGTGAGGGAGAAGAACAGTATGAAAAATGATATGTTGGAACTGATTCGTTCCCGCCGCAGCATTCGCTCCTAAGTGAAATTTCAACATCCTCTTGACAGACTGACCTGCAATCGCTATACTCTCTTTGAAAATTGCGTGGATTTTTCTGGATTCGATCACCTTTTCGCCACACACTCGCTCAAGCGCCTTTGAGCGGGTGTGTGGCTTTTTTGTTTGAAGGAGAAAAATACATGCGTTTTTGATCTGTTTTCCTTCCGCGTGGCTTTGCCGCCCGTGACGGAGGGACTTTTTATCGAGGGGAGGATTTTTATGTCCAACGAAAACCGGATGGCAACAGAGCCGATTGGCCGTCTGCTGCTTCAGATGTCTCTGCCGCCGCTGTTTTCGATGTTTTTGCAGTATTCCTATAATCTGGCAGACAGCGCATTTGTGGCGCGTCTGAGTGAGGACGCGCTCACGGCAGTCTCTCTTTCATTTCCGCTTACCACACTGATGAACGCCGTTTCCATCTGGATCGGTGTAGGTGTCAATATTCTGATCTCAGGTTATCTTGGTCAGAAAAAACAGGAAAAAGCCAATGATACAGTCACCCTAGGACTTTTGCTTTCGTTCGCTGTCGGCGCAGCCATCAACCTGGCAGCATTTCTGATTTTGCCTGCCTATTTCAAGGCGTTTACCAGCGACGCCTCTATTTACTCTCTCAGCATTGCCTATATGAGTGTATGCGCCTTTATGCAGGTCCCCAACATGGTGCACATCGCCATCCAGAAGATGATCCAGGCCACTGGCAATATGATCGGCCCCATGTGGTTCCAGATCGCGGGTGTTGTATTTAATTTTATCTTTGATCCTCTGCTGATTTTTGGCATTGGCCCCTTCCCGACCATGGGCATCCGCGGCGCTGCCGTGGCCACTGTGGGCGGCTACACGCTCTCCATGCTGCTGGCCTTTGCCATGCTGCTGTGCACAAAGCAAAAGATTCGCATCCGCATAAAGGGCTTTTGTTGGGAGTGGACCGCTGTGCGGCGTGTGTTTGCTCTGGGTCTGCCGTCCTTTATCATGAACGCGCTGAGCGCCTTTATGGTGACGATCGTCAACTTGTTTCTCGCTGCATACTCCGCCACGGCCATTGCGTTCTTCGGCGCATATTTCAAGGTCCAGCAGTTGATCGTGATGACGGTCAACGGCCTGATACAAGGCTGCCTACCCATCATGCGTTTCAGTTACGGTGCTGGAAATTCACGGCGGCTGAATCTGGCCTTCCGGGACGGCACACTGCTGGTCGTATGGATGATGGCCCTTGGCACGGCGGCGATTGCCGTTTTCCCTGCACAGATCCTGGGACTGTTCACTGCCTCAGCGGAAATGCAGGAATATGGTGTCACCGCCATGCGGATCATGGCCGTGGGGTATGTATTTTGCGGTCTTTCCACAATGGTCTCTACCTATCTGCAGGCCACGGAGCAGGTCTTTGTCAGTATGCTGTTGCAGATGATGCGCCAGTTTGCGCTGCTGGTACCGGTAATGTGGCTGTTGGAACGTCAGCTTGGCATCATCGGCATCTGGCTGTCCTTCCCAGTGGCTGAGGTGACTACCTTTCTCGCAGCAGTTCTTTTGATGCGCCGCTTTCAGAAAAAGCAGCGGTCCCTACACCCCGCGGAGGCCTGAACTTCCATACTTTATCTATTTGAGGAGAATTCAATGAATGACACTTTCATGAAAGAAAAACCCGTGCTGCCGCTGTTGCTCTCTATGGCCCTGCCTATGGTGCTGTCGATGCTGGTCAACTCGCTGTACAACATTGTAGACAGCTTTTTCGTTGCCCGCATCAGCGAGGATGCCATGACTGCCCTCTCATTGGTCTACCCGGTGCAGAACCTGATCAATGCTGTAGGCATCGGCTTTGGCATTGGCATCAACGCAGTCATTGCCCTGCACCTCGGCGCGCAGGAGCAGCGCGCGGCCGACCAAGCCGCCACCCAGGGCCTGCTGATGGCCGCTGTGCACAGCGTACTGATGACCGTGGGTTCGCTCGCAGTCATGCCATCCTTTTTGCGGATGTTCACCTCATCTGCGGCCATCCAAGCCTTGGGCGTGCAGTATTCCACGATTGCGTTTGCCTTTACGCCTGCTATCCTCTTCGGCGTCTCGTTTGAAAAGCTCTTTCAGGCCGTCGGCAGCATGCAGGTGACAATGGTCAGTATGTTGTGCGGCTGCCTCACCAACATTGTCTTGGACCCGCTGCTGATCTTTGGCATCGGGCCATTTCCGGCCATGGGCATCCGCGGTGCGGCGCTAGCCACTGGTATCGGTCAGGTGCTGACCCTTGTTATTTACCTGGTCATTTATGCAGTGCGGCCGCCCCGGGTGCGCATCCGCAGGGAGCTGCTGGGGCCGGAGCTGACGATGATTGGCCGGCTATATTCCATCGGCATTCCGGCGGCGCTCAACCTCGCGCTGCCATCCTTCCTTATCTCGGCACTAAACGTGATACTCGCCGCCTGGTCGGAGGTATATGTGCTGGTGCTCGGCATTTACTACAAACTTCAGACCTTCCTCTACCTGCCCGCCAACGGCATCGTACAGGGGATGCGACCATTGGTCGGCTACAACTACGGCGCGGGTGAATACAGGCGGGTCCAGCAGATTTACCGCATCGTGCTGTGCATGTGCGGTGGAATCATGGCTGCGGGCATGCTCGTCTGTCTGGCGGTGCCCGGCGTGCTGATGGGATTGTTTACCCAAAACCCGGACACGGTTACCGTCGGTGCGTCCGCGCTGCGAATCATCAGCATGGGTTTTGTCGTCTCGGCGTTTTCGGTCACCTCGTCCGGCGCGCTGGAGGGACTGGGTAAGGGAGCTGAATCGCTTATCATCTCCCTGTGCCGCTACGCTCTCATCATCATACCGGCGGCATTTGTGCTCAGCCGGTTCTTTGGGCCTGTGGGCGTATGGCATGCATTTTGGGTCGCGGAGACCTTGACCGCTTTGATCTCTTTGGCTGTTTATCACCGTGTGGTAAAGTCGGCCTCGTGACCCCACCTGCCTGCCCCTAAATGGTCTTGTGGACGCAATTTACAAAGCGTGTGACTTCGTTATAGTTGATGTTATGTTTGTCCTCACAGTAAAAAGTATGCTCGCTGGCAGCATTTACGATTTCTTTTATTAGAATTTATCTGTTTGGGTCACTTATAAACATAAAAATCTCCTTTTGACACAGGTATCTGCAAACGAGGGGTGCGCTTCGGCTCTTGGCGGGAGCTGCAAAAGGATAGCTGCGGAGCAGCGCAAGGAAAATGCAGTTTTCCTTGGGATGGAATCGGGATGGCGAACGGAACGCCAGACCGATTGCATCAAGCCGTCTGCAAGACCGCAATTTCACCGGAACGGTGTATAATTGCGCCCTATTACAATAGGGTTGGAACGTCCCGGGCTTCTTGCAAATCGTGAATCATCTTAGCCAGGGCCAGCACAACCTCTTGTTGACGGAACGAGAGTTTCAGTAGCTCCATCACCTGGTCGTCAGTCAGCTCTCCGGGGCAAATCAGAAAACTTTCCAGCATCCCGCCGCGCGTACAGAGACGATGGGTGCGGGCCTTGCGGGTCAGCTCCGGTATCCGGCGCTCCAGCATTTTCTCCTGGTGCTGGTAGTAACGGAGCTTCTGTTCAGCTTTTTCCTTTTGGTCTTTCATGTGGTCCAGTTTTTCACTCATAAGTTTCCATCTCCTTTATAAATAATGAAAGCGGCAGGATCGTCTAACCGGACTGAACTGCTCCAGTAAAAGTAGACAGTGAAAAAAGAAGGCCTCCTGTGGTAGAATAAAACTACTACAGGAGGTCTTTGCTATGCCCAGAAAATACAGCCACATTCAGGAACACGAGA
>NZ_NFHK01000027.1:0-34140 GCF_002161315.1 Faecalibacterium sp. An77 | reverse complement strand
TCTCGTGTTCCTGAATGTGGCTGTATTTTCTGGGCATAGCAAAGACCTCCTGTAGTAGTTTTATTCTACCACAGGAGGCCTTCTTTTTTCACTGTCTACTTTTACTGGAGCAGTTCAAGCAGCGAAAGAAGTGGGCTGTCTGTTTTTTCGGCCTCGGGTTCGGGTTCCGGCTCGGTCACTTCCTCCACGGGTTCGGTGGGCTCCGGCTCCGGTTCGGGGGTCACTTCCTCGGCTGGTTCCTCGCCCTGTTCGGCAAGAGGCAGAAGGTCATCCACGGTTACAGCGTTGAGGAAATAGACATTTTCGCTGGTTTTCTGCTTGTCGATCACCAGATAGAAAACACTCTCGTCTGCGGTGGTAATGGTGTAGAACTCTTTGCCGTCCTCGTCGGTGGCGTTGTCCACCACCGTTCCCGTTCCATCCGGGGTAAAGGGGTTCTGGGTTTCCGGCTCCGCCTCGGTTTCCACCGGGGCGGGCGTGGCCTCGGGCTGCGGCTCATTGCTCTGGGCGTAAGCCGGGACCGTAAAGATCAGGCAACACAAAAGGCTGGCAGTCATCACCGCCAGCCTGCGAAATTTAGTTTTCTTCATGGGCCGTGTCCTCCTTTTCAGGTGCCTCCGGCTTCGGGCCATTGTGACCCGAAGCGGCAAGGCTGTTTTTGGGGTCGTTCAGAAAGGCCATCAGCTCGGCAGGGGTCAGTTTGAGGGAGCGCACCGCCTGCACGATCTGGCTGTTTTCTTCCTCCTGTTTTTGCTTTTCCAGCTCCCGGATTTTGGCCTGCCACTCGGCGGCCTTCTCCCGGGCCTTTTCCAGCTCCTTATCGAGCTTGTCGATCTTGTTCATGCAAGGGCTCCTTTCTTCTGGCTCACAAGCGCCCGAAGGCGTAGAAATGTGTTTGCCAGTAGCTTGAATTGATATTTGCGTATTGGATGGGAGAACCACAATGCAGCATCATCCCGTCGCCCACATAAATCCCCACATGGGACACAGGGCCGGGGCTGTCATAGGTTCCCGTGAAAAAGATAATGTCGCCCGGCTTTGCCTCGGAAGGGGAAATGATGGCACACTGGTTGTAAATGCCCTGCGCCGTGGTACGGGGCAGGTTGTGGACGCCGCTGGCCGTGTACACCCAGCAGACAAAGCCCGAACAGTCAAAGGAGGTAGACGGGCTGGAGCCGCCCCACACATAAGGCCAGCCGATGTACTTTGTCGCCTCTGCCATGAGCGCCGCAAAGGCCGGGTCATCCAGCGCCTCGCCGGGTATCTCATAGCTGGGGCCGGTTTCCTCGCCGCCGGTATAAATTCCTTCCCACAAATAGGGCTTGTTGCCTTTGAGCTGCTGCATGACGGTGTAGATTTCCCGCTGCTGTTCATCCAGCCTCGGCAGGATCACGGCAGGCAGCGTT
The DNA here is from genome assembly GCF_002161315.1 of Faecalibacterium sp. An77. Taxonomy (NCBI): domain Bacteria; kingdom Bacillati; phylum Bacillota; class Clostridia; order Eubacteriales; family Oscillospiraceae; genus Faecalibacterium; species Faecalibacterium sp. An77. Next base: position 32,734 of record NZ_NFHK01000027.1, on the reverse strand, counting down.
TTGTTTGTGAGGGTCACATTGAGGATGTAATACTCATAGGGGACTTCCTCGGTGGTGGTTTCTCCGGTTTCCGGGTCGGTGCTGGTTTCGGTGCGGTAGCGTATCTCGATTTCCTCCGTCAAGGTCAGCTCATACTGCGCCTCGAAGATCTCCCGCAGCTCGTCCTGCACCTGCTCCCGGAAATAAACATGGTACTTTGCCGAGAGATAGGACGCCAACTCATAGGGGTTGTGGCCGATCTCGTCCACGGAATAGCGGTACTCGTCATAGCCGGGATGGGTGCTTTCGATGTTCGCTACCGTCTGCGCCAGTTCATTTTCCAGCGCCGTGTAGTCCTCGTCCACGCCAAGCAGGTCGGCGTCCTCCGAAGCATAGGAAGTGCCGGACACCGCATTGGCAAGGCCGCTGCCAAGCGTGGGAAAGATGGAGCTTACCGCCGACAGGATATAGCAGACCAGTAACAACAGCACCAAAACCAAAACCGCCACAGGATGACGGGTCACAAACTGCGCCGCCCGCCGGGTCACATTTCCCGAAGCGGCAGCGGCTTTCTTTGCGGCCTTTGCGCTCTGTTTTGCCGCCGCCTTTGCCTCTTTGGAATACCGGCGTTTTAGTTTCCACTTCTGCTGTATCCGGGACAGCGGATTGCTGACAAGCTCCGGGTGTTCGGCGGCCATCTTCTGAAAATCCACATTGGCCCGGGCTTTTATGTCCTTCCGTTCCCACTTTGCCACCTTCCGGGCCGGGTGTTCCCGCCAGCGCCGTTTGGCATACCGGGTCAGTTTCCGGGTCCCGGCCTCGGCGGTCAGCTCGGATTTATGCGCTCCTTCCACGCCCACATTTTCATGCTCGACTTCGTGGATTTTGTTGTGGAGATAAAACCATGCCTCGGTGCGGGCTCCCCGGACGGCTTTCTTTGCAAGCCCCGGCGGCTTCTGCGCCGCCCGTTTCGCCTCGACCTTATCCAGCTTCTCCCGGGCCTTTCCCAGCTTTTCCCCGGCGCGCTCCGCTTTGGCCTGCGCCTTCTGGTACTTGTCCTTTTTACTCCCGGCTTTCTCGGCGGAGCCCTCCGGCTCCTGCGCCTTGCCGGTATCCTGCGGACCGCCCCTGTCATCCTCCTGCCTCATGCGGTCAGAAGGGCGGGCTTTCCGGCTGTCCTCTTGAAACTTGCCGCTTTTGGACTTCGGGCCATCATGGCCCGAAGCGCCGGTCTGCCCGGTATCCTCGTCCTCAAACCGCAGGCGTCGGGACGGTGCGGGGGAAGGCCCTTCCTGGTCAGCCGGTCCGGGGCGAGTGTTCCCGGTATCCTCCGGTGGCCCCAGCCTTTGAAAATTCCGTTTATCCGGTTTCTTTCCGATGAGGTATCCCTCCTTTCCAAACCTCGGGCCAGCATGGCCCGAAGTATGTTACGCCCGCTTCATTTCCTGTTTCTTGTCCTCCGGGCGGGTTGTCATAATGGCGTACAGCTCGGTATTCTGCGGGAAGCGGTCAACAAACGGGATGGTGGTGTTCCCGAAGAACAACAGCCCTTCGCCGGAATTGGTGTGGGTCACATAGGAAAGCTGGTGGGGGCTGATACCAAGCTGTTTGGCTAAAATCTGCCTGTCGCCCTGCGCCTGCGAGAGCAGCACAAGGAAGTCCGAGTTTTCAAAGATGTTCTCGATCTCCGGGCTGGCAAGGAAGTCCTTCACATTTTGCGTTAAGGCGCTGGGTACGCAGCCCTTCTTACGGAGCATTTTCCAGATCGCCACACAGTAGCTTGCCGTCAGCCGGTCACGGAGCAGCACATGGAACTCGTCGAAGTAACACCATGTAGCGATACCGCGCAGGAAATTCATGGACACCTGCGAATTGACAAGGTCCTGCATAATGAGCATGGCAATCGTCCGAAGCCCGGCCCCCAGCTTTTTCAGGTCGAGGCACACAAGGCGGCGGTTCAGGTCCACATTGGTTTCATGGTTGAACACGTTGAGAGAGCCCGACACATAGATTTCAAGGGCCGTCGCCAGCCGTACCGCCTCGCCCTCGGGCTGGGAACAGAGCAGGTCATAGAGGGTTTGGAGGGTTGGCATTTTCGCCGTCTCCGGGTTCTGTAAATGCTCCCGGTACATCTGGCGCACACAGCGGTCAATGACGGTCCGCTCCACCGGCTGCAAGCCGTCCTTTCCGCCGACGATCAGTTCCATCAGCGACAGGATAAAGTCGGCTTTCAGCGCCATCGGGTTTTCCTCGTCGAAGCTCAAATCAATGTCCATCGGGTTAATGTGGTGCGGGCTGTCAGGGGCAATCTCGATGACCTGTCCGCCCAGCCGCTTGATAAGGGGCGAGTATTCGCCCATCGGGTCCACCACGATAATCCGGTCACGGGTGGCAAGGAACACGTTCACAAGCTCCCGCTTTGCGGCAAAGGATTTGCCGGAGCCCGGCACGCCGAGGAACAGGCCGTTGGGGTTTTTGAGCTTCTTTCGGTTCGCCATGATGACATTATGGGAAAGAGCGTTGAGCCCGTAATAGACGGCCTCGCCGTCCATGCGGAGCTCCTGCGTCATAAAGGGAACGAAAATAGCCGTGGAGCTGGTGGTCATGCCGCGCTTGATCTCAATGCCGTTATGGCCCAGCGGCAGGCTGGAAAGGAAACCGTCCTCCTGCTGGAAGTCCAGCCGCTTCAAGGTGCAGTTGTATTTCTGAACAATACCCGACACCGTGAACAGGTCGTTGTCCAGCTCCCGACGGGTCGGAGCCATGTTCACCACAAGGAAGGTCAGCAGGAACATTCGCTCGTTCCGGCTCTGCAAATCTTCCAAGAGGGTCTTTGCGTCGTTGCTGTACGTCACAAGGTCGGGCGGGAGTATGTCCATGTCATACCCGGCCCGGGCGGCCTTCTTCTGTTCCTCCACCTTCATCTTGTCAATATCGGAGACTTTGGCCTTGATGGATTTCACGGCGGCGGCCTGATCGACGGTCTGGATATGGAGCGTGATCGTCATTTCCGCATCCATTTCCAAAAGCTCCGCCAGCAGCTTGTCCGAGAGCTCCGAGGCCAAAATCTGCAAGTAGGAGGCAGCGCCCCAGGTCGTCCCTACCCGGAACAGGCGGCTGAAACGGAAGTCGAAGCTGTCCGGGGCGATAAAGTCCTTTGTGGAAAGGCCGGTCTGGGGTATCATATCCCACGAAAACCGGAAAGGGTCGGTGCCGCCGGGGTGGAGCTGCCCGTGAAGGAGCTCCAGACGTTCCAGCCCCGAGAGGGAGCGGCACTTAACGCCCAGCTTTTTGAAGTTGCCGCAAATGTCCGCCTCCACACGCTCCAGCCTCGCCCTTGCGGTGGAGAGGTCGTCCACATTCACACCGAAGGTCAGGAGCTTTGTGCGGACAATGCCGTTGTTGCTTTTGGCGATCTGGTTTTCCAGCATTTCCACATACTCACGCCGGACGCTGTTGTAGTCGTCCTCCTGCATGGGGATGTTGACGCTATACCGGCTGCCCGGGCGGCTCCGATGGTTGAGAAAAGAAAGCTGAAACGGCAAGGAGCTGTCAAAGTAGTTCAGACAGGCGCTCCACCCGTCAAAGATGGCCGCCTGATCTTCGGTCTGGGCGAGCTGGTAGTTGATGTCCTCGTATTCAATGGTTTTGGTGTAATAGCGGTCCTCCACCCGGCACACCCCATCCCGGTACATTTCCCGGTAAGGGAGGGTCTGCTGGGCGGTGGTGGGAATGTCCTTTCCCTTTGTGAACAAGCCGAGAAGGCCCGTCTTGTCAGGCTTTTTGCCTGCGGGCTTTCCGGCCCTTCTGTTGTTTTGCAATCGGCTGCGCCTCCTTTCTGGCGCCAAGCAGCGCATAGAAGTTTTCGGTTTTGTAAGGCCGCACCCGGGGATAGAGGAACCGGGTGCGGATGATGTTTTTCAGCACCTTTTCCAGCGGCAGGCCGTCCCGCTCATACATAGCGAAAAAGAAGAACGGGAGCATGAGGCCGATCATCAGGAACATGGCGGCGCTGTTTCCGATACTGCCACGGGAAAACAGGTAGGCCGGAAGGCCCACCGCCGCCGCGCCGGAAAAACAAATAAGCTGGCGCTTCGTGAGATTGAAGGCCAGCTTTGTCTTGATTTTGGACAGGTCTTTGGGTACTGGCACATAGGCCATTTTGTTACACCTCCTTTGCCGCTTCGGGCCAACATGGCCCGAAGCTACCTTGCGGCCTCTTTGGCCGGGGCTGTGCTGCGGGCAGCTTCGGCAGCCTCCCGTCCACTCTGCCTTGCCCGCCAGTATTCGGGATTGTATTGCCGGATGGACTGATTGAGGTTTTCTTCAAACCGCTCTTTGTCCTTGATACGGTCGGGGATCTTCCAGAGCTTTTTGTCCAGCAGCTCCCGGAGCACCACACTTTCCTGTGCGTCCTCCTCATAGCAGATATAGCCCTTGTCCTTGAAACCGCATTTTTTCGCCGCCGGAGAGAGGACGGCGGCCACCTCGTTTGCTACCATCGTTCCGCCGTGGCTGGCGGTGGATACCAAAAACACGCCCGGACAGAGAACTTCACAGCTCTGCACCTCTCCCCACGGGGAGGTCCGGGGCGCATGGAACATCCCGCCCGTCCGGCCTCGGTCCGCCTGCATGAGCGCCGCCTTTTCCAAGATGGCCTTCAGCTCCGGGGAAAAGTAGGCGTATTCCCGCAGGACACGGGCGGCGTCCCCGCCGCAGGCGTTCATCAACAGGGTATAGGCGTCGCTGTCCGCTTTGGTACAGCGGCCCAGCAGCTTGCCGTCATAGTAGCAGGCCGCGTCATAGCCCGTTCGTTTGCGTGGCATGGGTTTCGCCTCCTTTCCGCTTCGGGCCAGCATGGCCCGAGGTCAACGCTCCGCACCACGGCTGGGCTTTTCCTTCGGGGGCCGTTCCGCTTTTGCCTGTTCGGCAGCCGCTTTCCCGGCCTTGAGCTGTTCGCTGATGGACGCACGCCCGGCAGAGCCGCGCTCCGCCATCTGTTCCAGCTTTACTTCATAGGCTTGCAGAACAGCGGTGTTGAGCTGTTCCCGGAACTCCTTCGTGACGGGATAGGCCATATCCCGATAACCGCCCTTGCCGTCCGGCTGGCTGGGCATCCCCACGAAAAGGCCCTTACTGCCCTGCACGATTTTCAGATTTTCCACCACAAAGCAGTCGTTGAATTTCACGCTGGCAAAGCCCATCAGGTTTTTCACAGGTTCGATGACCCGCACGCTTACATCCAGCTTCAACGGTGCGGCGGGGGTGGCGTCCGCAACCTTTTCCTGCATGGTTTCCTCCTTTCCGGCGGGAACAAGGTTCCCGTCCTTGTAGTCATAGCCTTCCGCCCGGAGTGCCGCCAGCGTGTCCGCCGATACGCGCCCGGACAGTTTCAGATCGGTTTCCACCATGAAGCGCATGGTGTCTGTTTTAGAAAATTCCTCGGGGAGCTTTCCGTAGAAAGCCGGGTGCGGCTGTCCGTCCGCGCCCTGTTTGTAACGCCGGGGCATACCGCCTCCTTTCCGCTTCGGGTCAGCATGGCCCGAAGTCTCTTAATGGCAGCCGAAGATGGATTTTGCAAGGCTGCCCGTTTTGAACAGGGTAAAACACAGCAGTACCGTATAGCCCACACAGCCCCAGATCGCCCCGATGGGGTCGCCGTCGGTGGCGATACTCTGGATAAGCACCGCATAGATGGCGACACAGACCAAAATGAGCAAGCCTTGAAAGCCCACCGCAAAGAGGGAGCGGAAATAGTTCTGCCCCATGTGTCCGGTTTCCCGGTTGGGGACGGTGGCAAACGGGATGGGTGCCAAACTTGTGAGTAAGTAAATTTCAATCATACGGCCATATACGATAACGAAGATCACGATGTTTAAGGCAATCATGGTAAGCTGGATCAGGAATGACTGGAGCCAGAGGCCAAACAGGGGTCCTAACTCCATTGCCTCCAGCTCGGTCCGCAGACTGTCCATTACATCCGTTGTGATCTCCGTCCCGTTCTGGATAATGCCCGCCGATTGCTGGATGACGTGCTGGCTCACGTCAAAGACGGCCAGTACGATATTGAAGGTATTCGTCAGGATCATTACCGCCACAAAGGTTTTGAACACCCACTTGAAAAACATCCATGTGTCAATGTCATGGAGGTTGTTGCGGTCAATGAGCATTTGTATCAGTTCATAGGTCATTACAAAAGTGAGGATGACCCCGGCGATTGGCAGGATGGCGGTTTCAGAGATTTGCCGTATCATGGAAAAGACCCCGGCGTTCCAGTCCGCCGGGGTCGTGCCTACCTGTGTGGCGATCTCGCCAACGCTCTGATTGACGTTATTGAAAAGGCCATCCAGATTTCCCATGATACCATCGACAAGCAAACCTTTGAGCCATTCAACGATTGCGTCGATGATAAAGTCCATACATCAGCTCCTTTTCTGGAAAAAGGGACAACGGGTAAGGGTTAGCTGAACAGGCCGGACAGCAGAGGGATAAGCTGCATACCGATCAGGACGACACCGCCGCCCGCCATGAGCTGATTGACCCCCAAATAGTTGGAAGTCACAGCTCAATGGCCGGCGGCGGTGTGTCAGAAATGATTCAATTTCGATTCAGGCGGTGACCTGCTCCGCCTCTGCTATGGGTTTGAGGTTGAAATGGATCTCGATGGTGATGTGCCGGCTCCGGTCGGGGTCGATCTGCTCGTGGACCACGATTTCCTTCACCAGGCGGTTGATGGTGGCAGCATCCAGCTCCGTGATGTCGGCATACGCCCGGATAGCCTCAGACCACTGGCGGGCATCGCTGGCCAGCTGAAGCTCGTCCTCCAGCTTCTTACGGCCCTCGGCGATGCGTTCCTTGAGCTGAGCCTGTTCGGTCTGGGTCTTGTCCAGCATGAGATTGAAGTTGGCTTCGCTGATCCGTCCGGCAACCATGTCCTCGTACAGCCGCAGCACCATCTTGTCCAGTACCTCGACCCGCTCCTCGTCCTTAGCAAGGGCGTGTTCCAGCGCTTCGCGCTGGGCTTTGCCTTCGGCAATATAGTTGTCAGATAAGCGGCCAGCAACTGCGGCTTCATCCCTCAGGGCAGCTCGGGCGCACTCCTGGATTTTGTGCAGCACAAGGTCATAAAGCACGTCATACTCCACCCGGTGCTGGGTGCAGTGGTTCTTGCCGTAGGCGTTATAGGTCTTGCAGGCGTAGATTTGCTGAGGGTGCTTGGCGTTGGTGGCCCGGATGGTCAGGGACTTGCCGCACTCGCCGCATTTCAGCAGCCCGGCAAACAGGCTCACTTCCCCGTTTTGCCTGGGGCGCTGGCGGGACCGCAGCTTCTCCTGCACAATCTCGAAGCTGCTTCGGTCAACGATGGGCTGGTGCTGCCCTTCGACCACGATCCAATCCTCCGGTCTCTTTTCCCCGATGGTGCCGATTTTGAAGCGGTACTCCTTCTTCTGGGAAGCAATCGCGCCAGTATAAACGGGGTTGGTCAGGATGTCCTTAATCACCGTGAAGTCCCAGATATACCGCCCCTTTTCGGGGTCCTGCTTCTCCCATTTGGTGAAGGTATTGCGCAGGCCCCGTTGGCGGTTCCACCAGGTGGGACAGGGCATCTGCTGCTCCTCCAGTCTGCGCCGGATGAAGTTGGGACCGTGACCTTCCAGCGCCCACGCGAACAACTGCCGCACAGTGGGGGCTGTTTCCTCGTCCACCAGAAGGTGGTTCTTGTTGTCCGGGTCCTTCCGGTAACCAAAGGGCGCGACGCAACCGGTAAACTCACCCTTTTGAGCCTTCAGCAGATACGAGGAATGCACCTTCTTGGAGATGTCCTTGCTGTACATCTTATTGAGGATGTTTTTGAAGGGAGCAATGTCGTTGTTCTCCCGCATGGTGTCGATGCCATCATTCATGGCGATATACCGCACCCCGTTGCGGGGGAAGAAGTCCTCGATGAGGTAGCCGGTCTGGAGGTAGTTCCGGCCCAGGCGGCTCAAATCTTTGGTGATAACCAGGTTGACCTGCCGGCGCTCAATGGCTTTCAGCATCCGCTTCAGGTCGGGACGCTCCATGTTCAGCCCGGTGAAGCCGTCGTCCTGGTAAATTGCCACAACCTCCCATCCCTGCTTTTCGCAGTACTGTTCCAGCATATCCCGCTGGTTTGCAATGCTGGCACTCTCCCCCTGCAGGTCATCGTCCTTGGAAAGACGACAGTAAATGGCTGCCCGGTACGTTCCTGCAAAAGCTGCGCCCATTGCATCATACATCATTGTGTTCATCATAACCGTTACCCGCACAATCCAGACGGAATTCGGTTATCTGGAACCTTATCTACAGTATATCGAAAATCTTCCTCCTTCACAAGATAAATCTTTCTCCCCTGCTGATACTTGCTTGCAATCAGGTCTACAAAAACATCCGTCGCATCCTGTTTGCCGTCAAAGATCGACGTAACAGAAATTTTGGTCTTGCTCTTGGTCATAGGCCCCACCTCCTCACACATCCAGGTTGTTCTCACGTTTGGGTCCTTTGGGAAGGTGCATATGGGGCGTCTTCTCGTCCATATGCACCACGGCGGAGATAATCGTTTCTTTGGCTTGATACTGCTCCAGGAAGTGGAGTGCTTCTTCAAAACCTTTGTTCCGCAGACGGCAAAAGGCTGGCAGCCTGTGCTTTTAGGCACAAACTGTCAGCCTTTCTTTGTCGCTTATGCTGCCCTGCAGGGGCACCTTGTTGTGAGGAGAGCAGGGCGGAACTGCCCCACGCAGCTGCCGTCTGCTGCACAAAGGTATCACACACGAGACTTTGGTTCCAAAGTCGTGTGCCACGAAACCCCGGCGCGGTTTCTTTGGATTCTTCCGGCGCAAAGGGCCGGCGCAGCGGGCCGGGCCCCAGGCGCAACCCCCCTCCCGGGCGGGTAGGGGGTGAGGGTTAGTTGGTTACCTGGTAGCCGATCTTGGTGCCGGCGTAGGCACAGTTATTCCCGGCGCCGATGTTGCCGATCGGGTTGTCGGTTGCGGAGACAGGCCCACCACCATTGTATTGGGCGGTGATGGTGCCGCTGTAGGTGCCGCTCACGGCACCATCACTGTCGTTGTAGCCCACCAGGCCGCCGGCAGCGGCGATCTTAGTAGCGTATTCACCGGGGCTGCTGGCGGTGAGGGTGGCGGTGATTGTGCCGCTGCCAGTGACAGTGCAGTCGGTGACAGTGCCGTTGGTGGCGGTGAAGCCGAAGTCGCCGATCAAGAAGCCGCGGGTATTGCTGCCCGCAATGCCGCCGGCAGCGGCGGCGCCGCCGCTCCCACAATAGTACTTGGCAGCGATCTTGCCGGCACCCATGCTGACGCTGCAGCCTCTGATTGTGCCTTGATTCTCGCCCGCAATGCCGCCAACAGCACATCTGGCGCCGGTGCCAGTACCGTCCCCGTATGTATCGGTGATGGAATAGCCGTTCAGGTCGACGTCACAGTTTTGGATGGTGCCGTAGTTGGTGCCCGCCACAGCGCCGGAGCAGTTTTGAGTGTCGCCTGTGAAACTGATGTCGGCCGCCAGCAGAATCTTCAGGTTTTTCACGGTGCCGCCATATCTACTATTACCAACCTGATCAAACAGGCCCAGGGTTCTGGTTTGCCCGCTCTTGCTGGAAAGGGTGATGGTATATTTCTTGCCAGCTTCACTTTGCAGGGTGCCCGTAAAGGGATTTAAAAAATCACCAAAGGTGCCGGTGACGGTCTGGTCCGTTTTCAGAATAATGTTAGCACTCAAAGCGTCGCTTTCAGGAGTGTCAAACAGTTTTTGCAGGCCGTTTGAGCCCGTGACAAAGTAAGTGCCGTCGGTGTCCTCATAGTATCCATGCGGGTTGGCGGATACAGTTATGTCAACGGTAGCCGTCTGGCCCCCAAAGCTCACCGTGATGGTATGTTGGCCCGTCGAGGTGAATTGATAGTTTTCGGCTAGTTGGTCATTGATTTTGAGGGTGCACTGGGTTAGATCAATGGCTTTGGTGCTGCCGTTGGAATAGGTGGCGGTGACGGTAAGGACGTTGGGGTCGAATTTGTCTCCAACTTCGTAGTTGGTCGTACTGGGCCCGGTCACCGTAAGGCTCTTGAGGGTGACAGGGTCGGGTTCATCGTCCTTGTCCGGCTTATCCACCGTCCCGGCCTTCTCCACCGTAGCCTTCACCAGCATCCAGACGCCGCTGTTGGTTTCCACCATGGCAAGGGATGTGTCATACTTGCCGTCGTCGGGGACGTTGGAGAGGATGGGGTTCCACTGGCTGTAGGCGGCCTGGGCGGCCTTGTCGGGGTCGGAGCCTGCGTAGAAAATCAGGTCAAAGGCGGTGTCGCCCTGCTGGCCTTCCCCCAATTTGCGGAACGTGACCTTGGAGCCCAGCAGGGTTTCCAATGCCGCCCGGATGGCGGCAGCGTCGTCGCCGGCGTTTTCGGATTCGGCGGTGCGGATGGCCTGCCGCAGGTCGGCTTCCAGGTCGGGGTCCATCTCCACCGAGACGTTGGCGTACTGGCCGTCCAGCAGGGCCAGCAGGCTCCGGGCGACGGATTCGCCGCCGCAGCCCGCCAGCAGGCTGAGGGCCAGGGCTGCCGACAGCAGCAGGGCCAGAAGTTTTTTCAATTGCATACCCTTCCTCCTTATGTTGGGCCGCCCGGCCCCCCGTGGGCCGGGGGCGCGGGGCAGTTGTCTGAATGGGTCAAGTATAACAGAACGCCCCGGGCGGGACAATGATACCAAAGTATTAGAAATCGGAAACTTCGCAAAAAAGAATCTGTATTGCGCCGTTTTTTGCCGTTTCAAGGGAAGACTTTTTTCTGCGGTTTTCGATCCAGCGCCGCCCGGGGCGTTCAGCGGTCGATGAAATGCAGCCGCTGGGCCGCGTCCCTGACCTGGGTTCGGCGGGAGACCTGCAATTTTTTCAGAACATGGCTGACATGGGTCTTGACGGTGGGCAGCTTGATGTGCAGAGCCTGGCCGATCTCGGCGTTGCTCTTCCCGGCGCAGAGCAGCTGCAGCACCTGGCGCTCTGTCTCGGAAAGAGGGGCCTCCATCTGCTGCGCCGGGGAGAGGAACTGGGGGTAATAAGCTCCCTGCCTCCGGGCTTTGCGCACCACCTGCGCCAGAAAAGACGGGTCGGCGTCCCAGGTGGTATGTTCCAGCAGGGGCAGCACCGCCCCGCCATACTGACTGACCGTCCGCACAAAGCCGAACTCCCGGGCGGCGTCCAGCGCGGCGGCCAGGCGGGGTTTCCAGTCGGGGCTGTTCTGCCGGTATTCCGCCACCGCCCGCAGAAGGTTCAGGCTGATGCCGTCGATGTGCCTCCGGCAGAGCTGACAATAAGGTTCCAGCGGGGCCAGGGTGACCTGGGCCCCCTGGGGGTCCCCCAGGGCCAGCTGAGCCATGGCCTGTGTAAAATACTGATACCGTTTGAGGGTCTGGAGATACTGGGGGTTGCGGGGGGCTTTGTCCCGATACCAGAGGGCCACGGCGGCGTCATTGCCCTGCATCATGTCAATGCGGCAGACAAAAGCGTCCAGGTTGGGCAAGAACCGGGTCTGCTCCTGTCGAATGAACCGCTCCCGCAGGTCCAGCAGGCTTTCCCGGGCGTCCTGGGCCCGCCCGGCGTCGATCTGCACCCGGGCCAGCAGCCCCACCACTGCGAATTCCATGTCGGGCGTGCCCTCCCGCCGGATGTGCTCCAGCATAGCCAGCAGCTTCATGGCCTGGTTTCGGACGTCCTCGCCCTTTTCAAACAAGCTCTCGGCCAGGGCGCAGTCCGCCAGGCCCACCCCGTCTTTGCCCAGGGCGGCCTCCACCGGCAGCCGGAGGGTCTTGTACAGCAGGGTGTCCCGTTTGCTCCAGGGGGAAAAATCCTTGCCGCCGTTCATCAGGCTGGGCAGAGTGCTGGTGACAGAGAAAGCCGGCAGGGAAATTTCCCGGTTTTTGATCAGAGTGAATACCCTTGGAAAAAGCTCCGTCAGCCCCTCCACCTCCCGCTGGGGCAGGCCAATGTCCAGCCAGGCCAGACGGCTGCGGGCTTCCCGGGCATCGGCCCCTGCGGCTCCGGCCCGGTATTCCTCCAGCGCGGCATACCACCGCTCCGACCCGGCGAAATCCATCTCCATGGCGCAGAGCATACTCATGGCCTGCATCAGGGCCGGGTTCTTCCGCACCTCGGCCTCGGGCAGGGCCCGGTAATAGGGTTCCATCTCGAGATAATGCCCCATCCCGGGATGGAGGCCGGCGTTTTTGACCAGCAGATCGGCCACCTTGGCCTTGTTCCCGCTACGGGTATAAAATTTCAGCGCAGAGCCGTAATCCTCGTTGAGTTCATAGTAGAGGGCTCCCCGGTCACAGAGGGTGCAGCGCTGGTCGCTGGTGTATTTCTGGTCCAGCTCCCATCGCAGAAACTGGCGGAAGATCGGCCAGAAGGTGTAATTGCCCAGCTTTTCCAGGTGCATCATGCTGGTCTGGCGAAGCAGGCCAACCAGACGCTCATTGGCGTGGGGGTCCCCCGTGACGATCCGGGCCAGCTCCGGGGTGACAGTTTCAAAGAGGGACAGCTCCATCAGAAGGCGGCGGGTGGCTTTTTCCATCCGGCGAAAGACTGCTTCTTCATAATAATAGAAAATTTCCTGGCGGACGGCGTCGGAGGTGGCTGCGGCAAAGGCCTCGCCCCGCTCAAGGTGCTGGGCCAGCAGTTCCAGCGCCAGCGGATAGCCATTGGTCTCCTTATGAATGGCGGCCAGCTCACTGGCGGAGAGATAAACCCCATGGGCCTGCAAAAGCTTGTCCGCGGTGCCCCGATCCAGCAAAAGATCCTGCGCCGTCAGGACCCCCAGAACCCCCGTCGTCTGGAACGGCAAAAGCCACCCGGGCAGCGGGCCCCGGCTCAGCAGCAGGATCCGGTGGCTGCGGCAGCTCCGCAGCAATCCGCAGAGCGCCTGCTGAGCGCCTTCGTCCTCCAGCTCCTCCAGATCGTCCAGGATCAGGGTATTCCACTTTTCTTTCAGGCTGGGCAGCGAGAAGCCCGGCTCCCGGGCCGACAGGGTCACGGTGCGGCCAGGCCCGGCCAGCGCCCGGGCGGCGCAGCTTTTGCCGAATCCGCAGGGCGCGCTGAAAAGCACCGCCCGGCAGCGGTCGGCCAGCTGCTTGTATTTTTCTTTTAAGGCGTCGGTCAAAAAGGTTTCCATCCTGTATTCCTCATCGGCCTGTCAAACGGCAGGGCCATTTTTGCAAGTTGGGTGCAGAAGCGTTCCTGTTAAAAGCAAGACTATTGTACCATCAAACCCGAAGGGCTGTAAATCAGCCGAAAGTATGAGTGAGAAGGAGCAGTCCTGCACATTCGCAGAAAAGCAGACTTTTTTGAAAAATGTATGCAGGAATTGCCCACAAACCCAGCGTAGGGCTGAGCCCGACAGTCAGACCAGGAGGACCCGGAGGTAAACCCCCGAGCCCTTCCAAAAATCAGACGGGAGATCAATTCCCCTGAAAATTTTACTCGCCGCCCCGTCTGGATTGTGCTTTTCCTTTCTCATTTTATTACAACTACTTGGCCATCAAGTGCTTCATGCCCTGGCTCTTTGCTTATGTGTGATAAAGAAGCAATAGAAGTGCAAAAAATTTTGCCGTTCCTATCCGACACTTGGCCATTGTGTCGGATAGGTCGGGCGGTTATTCGGGCAAGTCAATCTTGCCGACAAAGCTGTAATAAATCTCAATGTCCTGCCTGCGGGTGCCGTTCTCATCATAGCTGCACTCATGCACCACAATTTTCTCGATCATTTCCCGCAAGAGAGTGGGGGTCAGTTCTTCAAAGGCAAGGTGCTTGCGGACAATGCCCATAAATTTCTCGGCGTTGACGGTAGCTGCCTGTGACTTGTCCAGTTCGGCTTGCAGGGCGGCGGCTCTCTTTTTCAGCTCCGCTTGCTCGGCTTCGTAGTCAGCCGACAGTTCCATGAAACGCTCATCGCTGATTTTGCCGTTTACATTGTCCTCATACAGCCGCTTGATAATGCGGCTGATTTCAGAAATGCGTTCCTGCGCCTGTTCAAGCTGCTTGATGGCTGCGGCGGTCTTTCGCTTGCCGCCGATCTCGTTCTGCTGGACAAGTAGTTTCACAAACCGGCTCTCATGCTTGGCTGCGTATTCGGTCACTTGCCGGAGATTTGCCAGGACACCAGCGGTCAACAGATCGGTGCGGATAAAGTGCGCCGTACAGTTGCGGGTGCGCTTCTTGTAGCTGCCGCAGATGTAGCAGTCCTGTTTGCGGTCTTTGTTCTGATACCGCTGCTGATACAGCACATGGCCGCAGTCGGCGCAGAACAAAATCCCGGAGAACAGCCCCACTTCATCGTAGCGGTTCGGGCGTTTGCGCTGTTTGCGTAACTCCTGCACCCGTTCCCATGTTTCCTTGTCGATGATCGGCTCATGGTGGTTCTCGAAAATGGCCTGCTTCTCGACGGGGTTCTCTATGCTGTGCTTGACCTTATAAGAAGGCTTTTCCGTTTTGAAGTTCACCAGACATCCGGTGTACTCTCGGTTTTCGAGGATATGAACGACGGTGTTGGTCGCCCATTTGCACTCATAGCCTGGGTGATAACGGCGGGTGCTGCCTGTCCGCTGATATTCCAGCGTCCCCGGCGTGGGGATTTGCTGCTCCGTCAGCATACGGGCAATCTTGGTCGGGCCGTTCCCGGCAAGGCAAAGCTGGTAAATCTGCTGCACCACCGGGGCGGCTTCCTCGTCTATAATAAAATTCTCGTCCTCGTCCATCACATAGCCGTAAACCGGCTTGCTGGTAACAGGCTTGCCGCTCATGCCTTTTGACTTTTTCACTGCCTTGATTTTCTTGCTCGTATCTCTCACCAGCCATTCATTGAACAGATTTCGCAGCGGGGTAAAATCGTTGTCCATGCCCTCGCTGGCACTGTCCACATTATCGTTGACAGCGATAAAACGCACACCCTTTTGAGGGAACAGCATTTCCGTGTAAAACCCTACCTGCAAGTAGTTTCGCCCTAACCGGCTCATGTCCTTGACGATGACCGTACCCACTTTCCCGGCTTCAATGTCCGCAAGCATGGCTTGAAATCCGGGCCGCTGGAAGTTCGCGCCGGAAAAACCGTCGTCGGTGTACCAGCGCAGATTGGTAAAGCCGTTCTGTTTTGCGTAGGTTTCGAGTATCCTTTTTTGGTTCGATATGGAATTACTCTCGCCTTGCAATTCATCCTCGTGGGACAATCTCGGATAAAGGGCGGTAATGAGGTTTTGGGTGGCTTGTCTTAACATAAAATCCTCCGTTTCCGACAGCCAGCCCCACTATTCCGTGGTTTCATTGTACCACGGAACGGCGGGGGCTGTACAGCGGCAAAAGCGTTAAATTTGCTTCTTTACAGCTTTTCAATTTTCCGATTTTTATGGTATGGGTTGTCGTCCCATATTTGCAGTAGAAAAGTTCATAACTCCGTGGTATACTCTGATTTAACAAAAAAATCAGAAGTTAAAGGAGAAAACATGAAGTATACAATAGATGAATTAACCGCGGCCAAAAGGCAAATTGATTCAACTCTGCACAAGCTAAGAGAAACAGTAAAAACATTTGAATCAAAGGATAATTCCGAGCGTTATAAATCACAAATCACATTGGCAAAGAGAAGAATAAAAGCCTTTGAAATTGCAAATTATTTTATAGAGAATGAGATTAAGAATTGCTAAAGCACTTCCGATTTTCGTTCCAGCGGTCATGCTCCCTGGCATGGCCGCTTTTCCATGCCCCGGTTCACGCCGGATAAGTCGGCTCCTGTGTAGCAGCGGCTTCCGCTTCCAGTACCCGCGCCATTTTGTCGGCGGCTGTGGTTGTGGTGTCTTTCTTGAAATAGCCGGACACGACAAGGACGGAATTGCCCATGCGGATTTCCGTCACACAGTCAGGGCGGCGGGTGGTGCGGGTGTCGTGCTGCTTGTTATCTGCCATAGGCAATACTCCTTTCAGTCGGTAATCAGTTTCTTCATGCTCTCCATTTTCCGCTTGGCGGTTTCCTGCCGGAAGTTGTCGCCGGTAAAGCGTACCGGGACGCACATGGAAAGCAGGCGGTCATAAATCCGGGAATGGGCGGTGTCCTCCGGGTTGTGCAGGTCGTCCAGCGTAAGGTTGGTCGTGACGATCAGCGGCTTGCCGCTGCGGTAACGGCTGTCAATCACATTGAACACCTGTTCCAGCCCGTATTCCGTCCCGCGTTCCATGCCGAAGTCGTCAAGGATCAGCAGCGGATAACGACAAAGGCGGGAAATGTACTCGTTGCGCCCCTCAAAGCTGGCGGCAAGGTCATTGAGGATAAGAGCAAAGTTCGTCATGCGGACGGGGATTTCTTTCTCCATGAGGGCGTTTGCGATACAGCCTGCAAGGTAGCTTTTGCCGGTGCCTACGCCGCCCCAGAACAGGCAGCCGATATTGTCTGTCCGCATATCTTCCCAATGCTCCACATACCGGCGGGCAAGCCCGGTCTGCGGGTTCCTGCCGTTGTCGTTCTCGAAAGTCCAGTCCCGCATGGTGGGGTCGGTAAAGCCCCGGCGTTTCAGTTCTTCCACGGTGTCAAGGTGTCTGCGCCGCTTTTCGGCGGCTTCCCGTTCCTCGCGGGCGGTTCTCTGGCAGTCGCACTCTGCCGGGTGGCGGTCGCGCCCGAAGATAGCGGCCTTATCCGGCGCAAAATAGGCTTCTTTCGGCTTGCGGCACTTGCCGCAGTACAGTAAACCGTCCTCGCCGGTGTAGTCCTCCGGCTCCGGGATGGTGGTCGTCATATTCTCCAAAACCGCGTTGATTTCATTCTTCATAAACTCTCGCCCTCCTTGCATGAGTAGTCTGGTATGCCCTTTTTAGGGGCTTCCTTTTTGTCGTTCCCCGCCCATATCCGCAGGGCGGCGGCATAGTTCTGGTAGCTTTTCCCGTTGGCGGCAAGGTAGCGGCTCATTTCCTCGATGAACCGTTCCAGCCTGTCAGGGTACTCTGCCTGCAACTCGTCGTATTCGGTCTGTGACAGAAAAATATTTCCATATCGGCCATAGGGCGCGGACGGCCCCCCACTCACTCCCTTTGTTTGGCTCTCTGTAAGGTTGTTTATAGTAGTTTGGTTAGGGGACGGTTTTCCGACCATCATAAGGTCGGTTTTCTGACCATCAGTAGGACGGTTTTCCGGCTCTATGAGGGGCGGACTTCCGGCCATCAGTTGGTCTGAAAACTGTACCTGTGGCACTGGCGGTACTTTGACATAAAGCCGGTTCGGTGCGGAGAAGCCGCCCCGTTCCCGTTCCAACAGCCCCGCCGTGTCCAGTTCATTAAGCGCCCCCTTGATGGTGGTGCTGCCTTTATCCAGTATTTCTGCTATCTCCGCGATGGGATAGATAATATAAATCCTGCCCTCGTCGTCCAGCCACTTGTTTTTCTGGGAGAGGGTGGAACGGTCTAACAGCAGCGAATACAGCAGCTTGGCGGTCTGTGAAATCTCCATTTTCAGCAGGAAACGGGGATACGGCAGATAGGCGGGCAGCCGCGTGTCTGCCCTGATATAATCAGCGATAGGATCACCTCCCTGTGTTCGGGTTGATTTTGGCGTATTGTCACGCATTAAAACGCCGTTTCCGGGGGAAAAGGATAAATGTATCGCGTACCCTTTGACACCCACGAAAAAAGCCTTGATTTATGCGGGTTTGAAAGGCTCTAAAGCGTGACATCTCTGCCTTTGTTTCCGCTTTCTCTCGGCGGCTTTGATTTTCTTCATGCGCCCGGCGCAGTCGGGGCAGTATTTTCCCCGGTTGGATTTGGGGACAAAGGCCGCCCCGCAGACGGCACACCGTTTCCGGCTTCCCCGGCACAAGAGGGCTGCGGCCAGCTCCCCGTCAAGGGGCAGGACAGCCACACGGAACCAGTGGCACATGAGGGAAAAGGAAATGCTCTGGACGCACACGCAAGGCTCCCCGTCGTCCAATAGCAGGCAGTTCCCCTCATCGTAGTTACAGCACTCATGTACCAGCCGCCGCGCCCGCCGGTGCTGGCGGTAGTCCATGTGGGGCAGGTTATCGCTCATGGCTCTGCTCCTTTCTGCGGTGCGGCTCGTCCCGGCGCAAAATCTGGTCGATGTTCCGCTTGACGGTCTGCAACTCCTTGAACCGCTGTTTCTGTTCGTGATAGGTGTTATACAGGCCGTCTTTCTCGGAGATAAGCTGCTCGATCTCGGCCTGCAACGCTTTCCGGGCGGGCAGCTTGGTAATGCCATGCGCCTTGAAATACCGGGCTGCTGCGTCGGCTATGATAAAATCGCTCTCATGGGCCTGCCGGTATGCGGCGCGGGCTTTCTCGGATTTCTGTGCCCGCAGCCCGTCGCGGGCGGCCTTGGTCTGGGCGTAGGCCAACACCTGCCGCTGCAACTTCTTTTTCCCTTGCAGCTTCGTTTCCAGTGCTTTCAGTTCGCCGCTGGTCTGGCGCATTTTCTGATAGGCGGTGTCAACGGCGGCTTCTAACTGCTCCGGGGAAGTAAAGCCGTATTGCTGGTAGACGGACAGCGTTTTGGCGGCCTGCTTCAGATTGTGTATCTTCGCCCAGCGTTCATAGCCCCGGCCTTTGCCCTCGGCCATTTTCTGCTCAATGTCCACAAGCCGCTGCACTCCGTCCTGTTTCGGGGCGGCTATCTCGGCTCTGGCAACCTGCAAGCGGTCTTTTATGGTGCGTGGGGGATCGGGGGATCTGGCTGGCGCTTCGGCTGCTCTGGCGGCGTTTTGCTCTAAAACGGCAAAGACAGCGGCGCGGTCAAAATCGTCGCCCAGCTTCCGGGCGGTAATTGGCTTTGTCCTGTCCGGCGTGAGGTAGGAAAGCCGCCCCCGGCTCTCCTTGACGGTCACACCCTCCTGCAGCAACAGAGAGGAAAACTCGTCAAAGCTGGCGGCGGTGGCAAGGGCTTTCCGTAGGGTCTGCCGCAGCTTCTCCTTGTTCGTTTCAAACTTGGTCTGCCGGGGCGTGATACTATCGGCAATCATGGGGGCGTTCTGCTTGTCCAGCGCGGCCTGTCCCTTTTTCTGCGCCCAATACTCCCGGTCGGTGACGCGGTTCTTGCTGCCGTTCAAGAGGTCGATTTGATAAAGCCCCTCCCGGTGGCACATCTCCATGACTTCGGATTTGAAGTAGCGCAGGGCAGCGTCGGTACATCGGTGCTTGCAGCCGACTTTCGTATCGGCCGGCCTGTCCATGTAGGGCAGGAACGGCACTTCCTCAATCCGCAGGCTGTTTATGACGATATGCACATGAATGTTGCCGCTGTGGTTATGCCCGTCCGGGTGGGTGCAGACAAGGGCCTGGTGGCCGGGAAAATGCTCTTTACAGAATTGTTCCCCCAACGCCTGCGCCCGGTCTACGGTCAGGCCGTTGTCCGGCCCGTCCCGCGGGTCAAAGCTGATGATGTAGTGGTGGCTTTTCACATCTTCCCGCCGCTGGTTTTTCTGATAGCGGAGATTGGCCCGCATACACGCAACGGCAAAATCCTCCCCGTCGCAGTTCAGCGTGGACAGCCGGTAGTCCTCGCGGGGGATAAGCCTGCCGGTTTCATCAAGGACGGGCTTCATGGTAAACTCGTCATGCTCAAAGAGAAGATATTGCTCGGCGGCTCCGTAGTCGGCGTTTTTAGAGTTGATATGCTTGAGTGTTGCCAACCGCGTCACCTACTTTCTTGAGGACTTCATACTTGAGGACGGCAAGGTCGGATATGGCGGCGCGTACCTCGCCGGAAAGGGTGTTGTAGGGTACGCCGTATTCGTTCAGATACCGGGCAATCTGATTGAGGTTGCCGCCGATCCTGCCGTACTCGGCTGTCAGCTTCCCGACAGCGGAAAGCAACTCGTCATTGACCGACGACACATGGACAACCGGGCGTATGGTCGCCCGCCGTATCGCCTGCCGGAGAAATTCGGACTGGCTGATACCATAGGGCGCAAGCCGCGCTGTGAAGTCGGCATACTCATCTTCGGACAGCCGGGTTTTCACAACGCGGCTGCGGTGGGGCGTGTTGTATTTCTTTCGCATGGTGTGACCTCCTTTCTCGCCCGTAAGGGCGCATGAGCAGGGTTTGGGGAAGGCACTCCCCAACAAGTTTCCCGCGAGGGGCAAAACTGCAGAATTGCGGATTTTGGCACCGTGGTAGAAACTTGCTCTCCGTGACTGCAAACTTTCTCTCACTTCCGTCCGCCACTTTTTTGGAAAACTGCAACCACAAAAGTTTGTTTCTCTTTTTCTGCTACTACTAATCCTGTAAAGGGCATTCCTGCCCGCTTTCGCTAAAATGACACCGGACGCAGTGGTTTCTACCCGGTGTTGGAGAAATCCTTTCTCTTTGCCCTCTACTACGGGTAAATGCTCCAAATGCCAAACACCAGGGCAGAAAAATTCCCTCCTCGCTTACTACTACAACCGGCAGGGGGCAAAATGGCCGGGAGCGGAGCCGGACAACAAAAAAAGCAGTAAATCTTTTTCAAGACTTACTGCTTTCGCTGGCCGCGTCGGTGGCGGCTGGTATTCAGTTTTTATGACTTGTCCGGTGGTTCGTCAAGCCGGAACTTGAATTGACAGTCAATTAACCGCTGCTTTACATAGTCCTCCACCTCGGCGTTGACCTGCCCGTTCACTTTTGAGAAATAGCGGATATATCCGGCGTAGTGGAGCAGGACAGCGTTCACGGCTTCTGGGTCGCCCTCACGGGCTTTGAGGATTGTTTCATAGGGGAGAAGTCTACTCATACCGGCTCACCCCCATTTCTTCGCGTAGCCGCTGCAAGGCAAGCTGGATATGCCGCCCCGCTGTGCTGCGTGACCGGCCAATACACGCGCCGATCACGCGCTGCGGCTGGCGCAGAAAGTAATAGCGCAGGATTTCTTCCCGCGTCTGCTCCGGCAAAACAGAGATCGCGTCGGCAAGGGCGGCGTTGCAGAGCAGGACGGTCTGACCGCAGACGGTAAATGGGTATTCCTCGTCCGGCTCCGACGCGGCAAACTGGACAAACTTCTCGTTCATCAGATAGTCAAGGGAAACTTGCCGTTCCCATTGCCGTTTAAGCTTCAAAATCTTGTCCAAGGCGGCACAGCGGATAACAGTCTTGCAAAAGGCGTTGTACCTGCGCTGGATATATTCTTGATAGGCTATCTGGTCGGTCATGGAAATTCCCCTTTCTGAATAATAGTGCGGGGCGGTGGCACTTCTTGCTGTCGCCCCTTGATTGCCTACCAGCAAAGGCGGGCGGGGCTGTCAACGGCTGCGCATATGCGCCGTTCATCTTGACCGTTGACTGGCTCGGCTGGGTTTGCTATTTACCCGACAAACTTGAATTTATTTTAAGCTATCACGTTTTACCTTCTTAAGCCTTACTATCATTACCATAGGAATTTCTTTGTTGGTTTTAAAACATTCTTCATAAAATCCATCAATGACAAATCCAGCTCTAAAACAAAGGTTAAAAATATCTTGTATGGAACGATGATAATAAATCTGCTCTTTCGGTTGCCCTTCAATCGCTATATCATAGTAACTGTGCGGTGTCATATATTTTTCAGTCAACGTGACAAAACAAGGGTGTTGCGTTGCAAAGACAAAAATTCCGCTTTCCTGCAACAGTTCATAAACAGCCATAAGAAGTGGTTCAATATCCGTAATATCCATAATTGCCATATTAGAAACTGCTTTCGTAAAGGCTCGATTTCTTTTTAATTCTAATATACTTTTTCTATCGGTCGCATCCGCCACACAAAATTCAATTTGTTTTGCATATTGTGATTGCCGTCTTTTAGCCAATTCTATCATTTTTTTGCTGTAATCAAAAGCGACAACCGAAGCGCCTCTTTGTGCAAGATACGAAGAATAATTTCCATTGCCACACGCAATATCCAAAATGTAATCCGCAGGATTAGGAGATAGAAGTTCCGTTACTTTGGGACGCACTACCTCTCTGTGAAATTCATTAGATTCGTCACCCATTGCATTATCCCAAAATTGTGCGTTCTCCTCCCAGATTTTTTTACTTTCCTCTGTTCCCATGTTCTCTCCCACTCCCCAAATTTGCTTTTTTGCTTCCATTAAATCTTCCTTACTATATTCCATTGTTACCCTCCATAACTTCTGATTGTTGCCGTCTTGACGATTATGTATCTTTACATTACCTTCTGAAACATATGGCGCACCTTGTCCAGGCGGCTGTTTGGACGGCGGGGCTGGATGACCGGCTGACCGACAGCGGCCTGATATCCTTTCAGCTCTGTAAGGCATACGCTCCGCCCGTTGGTGTAAAAGGCCAGATCAGTACGGTATGCCTGTATACAGCGGGCGGGAATCTCGCCAGTAAAGACAACTTCATCCTTTTTTACCTGGGCCGTTTCGATGGTGGCACAGTATTTCGGTGCATCATGATAAGCCCTGGAAAGGTATTCCCGGGGCGCATAGAGGATGAAGGAGAGATAAGGTTCCAGCAGCTGCGTCCCCGATTCCTTCAATGCCTGTTCCAATACAATCGGGGCCAATGAGCGGAAGTCCGCCGGCGTGCTGACCGGACTGTAATAAAGCCCGTATTCAAAGCAAATCTTACAGTCCGTTACGTTCCAGCCGAACAAGCCCTGCTCCAGCCCGTAACGGATACCATCCCTGACAGCGTTT
Organism: Faecalibacterium sp. An77; assembly: GCF_002161315.1. Taxonomy (NCBI): domain Bacteria; kingdom Bacillati; phylum Bacillota; class Clostridia; order Eubacteriales; family Oscillospiraceae; genus Faecalibacterium; species Faecalibacterium sp. An77. The sequence continues at coordinate 10,074 of NZ_NFHK01000027.1, read as the reverse complement.
TGAAAACTCTGGTTCAAGTATCCCAGCGAAACCCGGCTCTCGTATTGTACACCGGAGCCAAGCGAGAGTGGTGTAACAGACAGTCCTATGGATGCCCAAAACGGGTTGGGCGGCACCTCGATATGGATGGTGTGGCTGGCTGCTTTGAGCGGCCGCTCCATATAAATGACGGAGGGTTCCTTTACCACTGTTTCAAGCTTGTATTTTTCCGACAGCAAAGCGGAAACAACCTCCAACTGCACCCGGCCCAAAAAAGAAAGAATGATCTCATGGGTGATGGAATCCACTTCGCAACGCAAAAGCGGGTCAGTATCCGCAAGTTGCGTAAGAGCGTCCAGCAGCCGTTCTCTTTGCGCTGCCGTTTTCGGCGCAATCGTCGTCCGCAGCATGGGGAGGGGGTCCTCGCGCCACCTTTTACGAGGGAGCCGGGTTTGGTCCCCTAATACATCGTTTAACCTCACGCTGTCGCTGGGAAGGATAACAATTTCACCCTGATAAGCGGTGTCTGTCCGAACAATTTCCCCTTTGGATGGAATACGCATCTCTGTGATTTTCAGCTTTTCTCTCCCGGCCAGGGCCACCGTATCCCGCAGGCGCAGCGTTCCGCTGTATAACCGTAGATAGACACGCCGCTGGCCGCAATCGGTGTACTCAACCTTGAAAACGCTGCCGCATAGGGCGGCGCCCCCCTGTTCCCCAATCGGTTGGAACAGCCCTGTCACCGCATCCATCAACGGTTGAATGCCAAGGCCATTTTTGGCGCTGCCATGATAGACTGGGAACAGGGAGGCGTCTTGAACCCGCTGCTGTTCCTCCCGCGCAAGTTTTTCCCGGCTGATTGGTTCTCCTGCGATATACTTTTCCAATAATTCATCGTTATTTTCGATGACCGCATCCCATGCTTCTATGTCGGTATTTTCCTCCAGGACTATTTCCGGGGACAGCGACACCGTCTGCTTGATGATAATATCGGCGGAGAGCTTATCCCGAACAGACTGAACCACGCTCTGCAAATCAACGCCAGCCTGGTCGATCTTGTTGATAAAGATAACGGTGGGAATGTTCATTTTCCGCAGGGCATGGAACAGAATACGGGTCTGGGCCTGCACGCCATCTTTAGCGGAGATCACCAAGATGGCCCCATCTAAAACAGCCAAAGAGCGGTACACCTCCGCCAAAAAATCCATGTGGCCGGGCGTATCCACAATGTTAACTTTACATCTGTGCCACTGGAAGGAAGTGACTGCCGCTTGAATGGTAATCCCACGCTGCCGCTCCAAAAACATGGTGTCCGTCCTCGTTGTCCCTTTTTCGACGCTCCCCGGTTCTGAAATGGCTCCGCTGGCATATAGCAGGCTCTCCGTCAAGGTCGTCTTTCCAGCGTCTACATGGGCAAGAATTCCAATATTGATTATTTTCATGTGATTGTCCTCCCTTTACAGCCCCAAAGGGCATAAAAATCCCCAGCAGTAAAATACTTTTACCACTGGGGATTATAAGTTGCGGACATACACATATACAGCATACACCTGTTTGTGATTGCTGTTTTTGGGGATATGTCAAAATTGATAAGGCAAAAGTATTCTTAAATTGGGTACAAAAAACTAAGCCCCTACAAAAGGAGCTATCATAATCCTTTGTTCCCACTATTTGATTATAGTTTTATTTAAGAATACCTTGCCGCATATTTTTTACTCCTTTTCTGGATTAAATCATTGTATCACATCAGTTTTAGGAAAGCAAGTACCTAAAAGAAATTTTTCTTCCCCTTATATGTAACAATCATACCGGCTTCCTAGCGTTCAGAATGTTTTCTGCTGTCTGCTGTGGTGTTTGGTTGGAATTGTCCAACCAAAAGCCGATCCGTGGTGTTGTCTGCATTTTACTAAATACAAATTCAATGTATACAGAAAGATATAAGGAGTGGGAGGGATTCCGCCGTAGTTGGCATTGTAGGAAAATCCAAAAGTTTAGATTTTCCCACAATGCTTATCTTTTGGTCTTTGGTTCGGAATAGTGTAGTGCTGGCGGTCTATCTCTTGTTTTCGGTTGCTTGCTTCCTTACCGTACATGAGCATTTGCGCCGGGGTTATCCGAGCCGTAACCTTCCAGCAGATTGATGACGCCCCACACCGCCAGACCAGCGCCCAGCGCCATGACCAGAATCTTGAGAATGTCGATAGCAGAGTTGAAAAATTCCATATACGTTCCTCCATTTTGTTTGTTGGTTTTGGGTACAAAAAAAGCCGCCCACATTGGCGGCGCTTCGGGCCATCATGGCCCGAAGTTACACAAACTCGTCGCTGTCCAGATCGTCGAAATTCAACAGGTCAGCTTCTTCGTCTGTGTCGGAGCCGTCCACCTCGTACACCGTGTATTCGTCCTCCGGCTTTAGTCTCAATGGCCGGTGGCGGAACAGGCTTTCCAAGTGGAAGGCGTTTTTCTTTTTGTCAAACTCGGCTGTGTACTTGTAATTGGGGTGCTTTTTCAAATCATATTTGGGAGAAAAGAAGGGCGGAAGCCCTCGAAGCTGCAAGATACACTTGTCTCCCGGCATGGTGGTGATCTCGCTGGTCGTCATTAGCTCCCGGCCAAGCCGCTGCATATTCTGGCTGTAACTCTCGGACTGTCCCCGGCTGCGGCCTTCGGTCTGCATGGAGATAGTGGCCTTGCCCAGCCAGTTTTCTTCCGAAATATCCTTTAGGGTGGAAGCCTCACGGCCTCCGAGGAACACGATACTGTCCATGTTTCCCATGATGGTTTCGGAATGGTCCTTGTACAGCGCCTTGCATTGGCTCATAGCCTGATAAAAGAGCGTCAGGCTGATCTCCCGGGAACGGATAACGGCAACGATTTTTTCCAGCCCCGGCACCTGTCCCGTATTGGCCGCCTCGTCCCACAGCACCCGTACATGATGGGGCAGGCGTCCGCCGTAGGTGTTGTCGGCCCGTTCACACAGAAGGTTGAACATCTGCGAGAAAGCGAGGGCCACAAGAAAGTTATAGGTGGTGTCCGTATCGCTGATAAGGAAAAACAGCGCCGATTTTTCATCCCCCAGCCGGTCAAGCTCCAGCTCGTCATAGGACATGATCTCCCGAAGCTGGGGAATGTCAAAGGGGGCAAGTCTGGCTCCGCAGCTAATCAGTATGCTCTTAGCTGTCTTGCCGCTTGCCAGCTTGTACTTCTTATACTGCCTCACAGCAAAGTGCTGGGGACTCCGGCGCTCCAGTCCGTCAAACATATAGTCCACCGCATTTTTGAAGGTTTCGTCATCCTCCCGGACTTCCATGCTGTTTATCATTTCCACCAGCGTATTCATGTTGCGTTCTTCCTCCGGCCCCTCAAACACGATGTAGGCCACAAGGGCGCAGTACAAAAGGGTTTCGGCTTTGGTCCAGAACTCGTCGCCCTCCTTGCCGTCGCCTTTGGTGTTGGCGATCAGGGCGGTGACGAATTTCAGCACGTCGCTTTCCGTTTTGATGTAGGCCAGCGGATTGTAGTGCATGGATTTGGAGAAGTCGATACTATTGAACACCCGCACCTTATATTTCTCCCGTTGCAGGAACCGCCCGCATTGGTCGAGGGTGCCGCCCTTCGGGTCCACCACCACATACGAGGAATGGGCTTGAAGGAGCTGTGGGGTCAGCCAGAACCTTGTCTTGCCCGAACCGGACGAGCCGATGACGCAGGCGTTCAGGTTGCGGGCGTTGGCGGGTATCTTCGGGCGGGTGTTCATGGTAAGAAACTCCGTCCCGGTGAGAATAACATTGTTCTGAAATTTGGGGTCTACAAACGGCTTTATATCCTCCTTTGTTCCCCAGCGGGCGGTGCCGTACTCCGCATCCCGCCGGAATTTCTTTGCCTGCTTGATTTTGGACTGTATCAGCAGATACACCCCAGCCGCACCGGCGAGGCCCACCAGCAGGTCAATGCCACCCAGTCCCGGCCAGTAGGTTTCAAAGGCTTTGGGGAAGGTGTCGAGCATCCCCATGAGCTTTGTCCCGAAGTCTGCGCCGGGCGCGATACGGTAGGCCGTCCCGATTTTGGAAAAAAACCAGAACACAAAGAGGTACGGCAGGTTGGGGAGCACATATTTTCTGATCTTGTCACTCAACGCCCGTCCTTCACCGCCTCTCTGGTCCGCTGCTTCTCCTTCGGCTTTGTCCTGATCTGCTCCGTGAGCTTGCGGAGCTGGCCGAGGATAGAAGCCTTGTCCTGGTCTTTGTTCAGCACCTTTGTACTGTATTTCTGGAAGGCCGCCGTGATGGCGTCCGCCTGATTGGCTTTGAAAAACAGCAGGTAATGGCCGGGGCTCACTTTATGGAAAGCGTAGTCCACATGGAACTCCTTCGCTATCCGGTCAAAATCCTTCGGCGCACCCACATACTGCATGGCGTTTTTGCCGCCGTAGTGGTTCATCAGCTTCTTCACGCTCTGGCGGCCCTGCGGGGTCAGCGCCTTCCGGTGGTGCTTTTGCAGCGCCCGAACCACCTTGCCAAGAGCGGCAGCCAGCACTTTTCCCGTCAGCTTTGCCGTCTTGATCGAAAGGGCAACTGTTTTCTGGTTTACTTCTTCCTGCATAAAACCTCCTTTCCGTCAGGACTCCCGGTAGACGGGAGGCCCCCGTACACTCCGGGGCAACAGAAAACCTCGGGCCAATGTGGCCCGAGGCTTACCGCTCGGCATCCCTGCCGGACGGAGCTTTCTTTTCCGGCTCCGTCTGGACTTTTTCGCCCTGTTCCCGCATGGTCTGCAAGATGGAGGGCTTCTTTTGAAGCTGGGAGGGTTTTTCGCCGGACAGCGGCTTGATACATTCCAGACGGTCAGCCGCCCGGATGGCGTTGTCCGTGAGCTGCCGCTGCCATGCGCCCACGCTGGGAGCCCAGCGAAAGCCGTTGCTTTTCAGCTCGGCCCGGGTGTCCGCGTCAGGCTTTCCGTCAAAGAACACCTGCAAGCGGTTGTCCTCCCGGTTCATTTCCACACGGCCCCCGTCAAACTCCCAGCCGGAAAACTCTCGCTGCGCCTGTTTGGAAAGCTGTTCGATACGGGCCTTTACCCGGCGGATCTCTGCGTTGTTGTTGGTAAGCTGGTAGCTTTCAAAGGGCCTCGGGTCGCTCCGCCAGCTTGACGCCATGCTGGCTTTCAGCTTTTCGATCTGGTCAGGCGACAGCAGCGCACAGCCGTCCAGCTTGCCATGCTTGCGGTAATAAGCGTTGACCTCCTTCATAATGAGCTGGGAGCGTTCCAGCCCGTCCAGCTTTTTCTGGAGCTTTTCAATGGCCGCCGGGTCATCGGCGCTGATACCGCCCATGCCGGTGCTGCGTATCTTATCCAGCAGCCCTTGAATATGCCGCCATTCCTCCATGTTGCTGTCCCGCGCCCGGTTCTGTTTTTCTTTCTTTCCCACCGGGAAATTGGAAGGCCCGGCGATCAGCACAGAGGGAACCCTCGCGTCAATGGCAAAGCCCTGGTTCATGTTTTCGGCCAGCTTGCGGGCGTAGGTGTCTAACAGATGGTCGATCTTCTCATGGTACATGGGGTCCACCCGGGATTTTTGCTGTTCGGCTATGGCTGCGGCCTTGTCTACCATTGCCCGGTATTCCGCCGTTGCGCTCCCTTCCTTGTAGTCGGAAAAGCTGTTCATTTCCTTTGCCCGGCGGGCGGCCCCTTCATTGATGGGGTAATAGTTGATGGTATGCACCTCCTTCATGCTTCGGGTCATGTTGGCCCGAAGTCTTACCGTTCCTCATGGGAAGGCCCCGCCTTGCCCTTTTGCGGAGCGGGCGGGGCCTCTTGAAACCGTTTGAGTGCGCCGAGAATGGAATGGACGGGCTCGGCCTTTTCGGGATAGGCAAATACCCGGTGTTCCGGCGGTATGTCCTGCGTCCCGTGGTAATGCTCCTTAAAGCCCACCGGGTCCGCCGCCACATAGCCGCCGGGAGCGAATACGCCGCCCTCGTTGATACGCATATCCCGTCCGTATGCCTCATAATCGAAGTAGCCTTGAATGTGCTCCGGTATGTCGATGGTCCCCAGCTCGTCGGCGTACAGATGGCCCAGCCCTTCATCATCGGAAATATCCGGGTAAAAGCGGTAGAGGTCAAGGTTCTGCGTCAGGTTGATTAGGTCCTTCACGCTGCCCGTGTGTTTTCCCAAGACAAGAGCGGCCTCAAAGGTTTCCAATCCGCCCTTGTCCCGTACTTCCAGCAGGGCATGGCCCAGCTCGTTCAGCTCGTCGATGTTCTCGTACTCGTCCAGATAGTCGTACAGTCCCAGCACATCGCTGTCAAAGCTGGTAATAAACACTTCGCTGTACCGCTTTCCGTCTATCCCGATTTTGGCAAGGGCAGCCTGTACCTCCTGTGTGGTCGTGGGAAAATGTACCGTTGTTCCCACTTCAATCCCCATCATGGGGTACAGGGCCGTGTTGGTTATATAGGCTTCAAACATGGGCTCAATCCTCCTTTCCGTCCCTGTCTGCCAGCACTTCATAAATCCCGGCCATGATGTAATCGGCGCAAGGGAGAGCAATCGCATTTCCCAGCGCCTTGTAGCGTTGCAGAGGCCGGATTTCCTCGCCGTCCGCCCCGTACTTTGTCCAGCCCTCCGGCAGCCCCATCAGCCGCTCACTTTCCGTTTCCGTCAAGAAGCGGATACAGCCGCCGTCCGGGTCGCCCTCGTACCAAAAGGCGAAGGGCGTCACGTCGCTGGCTAAAAGAGTGGGAAAAGGGTCAGTTGGTAATCCGAAGCTGTTTCGGAAGGCGGTTTCTTCCTGCCTTTTTGCCGCTCCCCGCATACGGAAGCATTGAAAGGGGTGGATGACTGGTATTTGCCGCCCTGTTTCAAAAGAAGATGTTCGATCTCCTTCGGCGGCGGTCCGCCCGCCCTCTCGGCAAGGCGGAGGAAGTGGGAGCATTGGACGGGGCTTAAATAGTATGTCGGCGGCACGTTTGCCTCTAAAATCCGCCACGATGAAAATTCGCTGCCTTCGCGCCAGCCTTCGGGAGCCTGCCCAATACTGGGCGTCCATGAGCCGCCAGCACACATCAGGCGTTCCCCCTCGCACCATTCCGGCGTTTCCCCATCTTCCAGAAGGAGGCATTGGAACTTCGGTGTCCGAGAAGGCGGATAGGACGGCTCTAAAATCCATCCGGTCATTTGTAGAAAACGCTCCCATGACGTTTTCCCAAACAGCGATAGCTGGATATAGGTTATCAGTGGCATCCCTCATTTCCTGTATGATACGAAACGCCTGATAAAACAGGCTGGATTTTGCCCCGGCAAGGCCGGAGCGGTTGCCGATCAGAGAAAAGTTCTGACAGGGAGAGCCGAAGGTTATCACATGGACAGGCGGGATTTTCCCGCCGTCCACCTTCGTAATGTCCCCCAAGTGCGCCATATCGGGAAAGTGCCTTTTGGTTATGGAGATCGGTGCTTTTTCAATCTCGCTGGCCCACACCGGACGGATACCGCAGCGGGAGGCCGCCAGAGGGAAAACGCCTATCCCGTCAAAAAGGCTCCCCAGCTTAATGTCCGGCATGGCCCGGGCCGCCGTGTCCCTTCACGGCAAGAACCCCGTCCAGCGTAGTAGCTGCGATACCCAGCCGCCCGGCAACCGCAATATCGTTTTTCACATCCTCGTCCACCGCACCGCCGCAGACGATCAGGGTATGGGAGCGCCGCAGCATATCCCGGCGCATATCAATCCCGGCCTTATGTTCCTCGGGAACGCTGTCATTCAAGAACAGCGGAAGATACAAAAGCGGGCAGATGGGGGAAAAGCCCGCCTCATAGGCAAGACGGCAGTAGTGGGCTGCCAGCTCCATATCAATATCCGGCTCACCGCTCCATGCGGCGGTCAGATAGGCCAAAGGTCGTTTCATTGGTTCAACCTCCATTTCTTTCTGATTTGTGGAAAGCAAGGTTTCGCCCAACCCCTCCGCCCCTTCCCCCGGGAAGGGGGACGGCTCTGGAGAATTTATATCCCCGTCGCTTGTCCGGGAAAAAGCATAACCGGGAGAAATCCGTCAAGGGTGCCTCTGGCACCGCCTGCGGCGGCGTTGCCCTTGACTGATTTTCCCGGCTATGCTACGGAATAACTGGCGACGGGGAATAATTTATATCTCCAGAGCTTCGGGGCGCGGGGCAGCGCCCCGCAATCCTCGGGCCATCTTGACCCGAAGTTTCGGCTTACTTTTCCGGCTCGGTTTTCTTCTCCGGCTTTTCGTGTTCTTTCTGCTGGCCCTTCCAGTCGTCCAGCAGCTTGATGATCTGGTTCTTCATTTCCCTCGGCGTGGTTTCCTTGCCGAAGTATTTGCTCAGTTCCGCACCCGTCAGAATCACTTTGTCTACCTCCTTTTTGTCCTCCATCATAATGCCGTCGATCACATCCCCGTTGAGCAGCTTCTTTTCGTCCAGCTCCCGCATACGCTTTGCCTGCGCCTGCGAAGGCGAGGACTGCTGGCTGTCGATGGCGACGGCGATATAGTTCTGGTTCTTCTTGCCGATGTAGGAAAGCTCCACCGCCGTAGTGAAGCCCAGCTTTTTCTCGTCCATCAGCTTCATCAGGTCGGGGACCAGCTCATTCAGCCGGATATACCGCTGTACCTGCTTAACGGCCATCTTGTTCCGCTCGGCCACGATCTCGTTGGAGCGTTTGCCGGCATCCTTCGGGTCAATCTGGCCCGAAGTGCGGGAGCCCTGGTGCTTGATGGCCTCAAGCTGCATTTTCAGAGCTTTGGCCCGCTCGCTGGGGAGGATTTCTTCGCGCTGGTTCAGATTGTCCTCCACCATCTGCGTGATGGCTTCATCGTCCGTCAGGTTGCGGACGATACAGGGCATATCCGCATATCCGGCAAGCTCGCTGGCCTTCTGGCGGCGGTGGCCGGACACGATCTCATAGCCGCCATCCTCACGGGGACGGACGATAGCGGGCTGGGTAACGCCCTTGTCCTTGACGCTGGACACCATGGCCCGCATTTCTTCATCGTCCCGGACCTCAAAGGGATGGTTTTTGAAGGCGTGGAGCTCGTTCAGCTTGATATATACGATCTGTTCCTCGCCACGGCGGGGAGCCTCTTTCGGTCCCTCGGGTTCCTTCGGAGCAGGAGCGGCCTGCACCGTGGGAGCCGCTTTTTTCTCCGGTTTCTCTTTGGGGGCCTTTTCCTGCTTTTTCTGTGCGGGGGCTTTGGGCTTCGGAGCGGCGGCCTTGTCCTTATCCTCTTTCGGAGGACGGCCCCGGCGCTTCGGCTGTTCGGGCTCTTTGGGCTTTTCCTGCTTTCCCTCGGCCTTTTTCGGAGCCTCCGGCTGCTTTTCCGGTTTCTCCGTTTTTGCCGGGTCGGGCTTTTCTCCGCCGGAAGCTGCCGCTCGTTCCTCGGCCTTCTTTCCTTTCATAATTTCAGCGAAGTCATAGACGGACACCTGCGGGCTCTTTGCCTGCTGTTCCGTCTTTTTTTCGGCCTCCGGGGGAATAGACGTTTTCTCCGGCTCGGGCGGAGTTTCTTTGCCCGGGCCGGTATCCGTTACCGGCTGCTCCGGCATTTTCGTGGTTTTATCATCTGCCATAAGCACTTACCTCCTGTTTTTGGGCGTAAAAAAAGGGGTTCAACTTTTCAGTCAAGCCCCGTGGGAAGTTCCTCCTTTCTCCGCCAAGATACAAAAATACCGCCCGTAGTCTCGTTTGGGCGGTACTTTGTGTAAGATTGGCAGTCCATTATTAAGTTTTTTATTATGTTCCCTTTGTACACCGTTGCAACCCTGTTTCAAGATATTTTTGACGAAGTTGTCCGCAAATGTATGGCTGCTGGACTGGTATCAGGAAAGCTTCTGCTGACAGATTCTACACACATTCTTGCAAATGCGGCAAAGGAAAAACGGGAAGTTATCGAGGTTCCAGACACGCCTTCTGAGTATGTGAAAAAGCTGGACCGGGAAGCTCTGGAAGCAGGTCTGCTGGATGAAGCTGTCACATATCCAGAAAAGACCAAAACTATTATTAAGAGTACCACTGATCCGGAATCAGGACTTATGAATCGTCCAGGAAAACCCAACGCTTTCTGTTATCTGAACCACCAG